>DYRB01000276.1:3197-4861 GCA_020718945.1 Lamprocystis purpurea
GGATCTGGCCGGATCTGCTCCGCCCGGTTACAACCTGCACCCCCCTGGGGCTAGACTCAGACCGTGGGCCCAGGGCCCGCAACCGTCCACCACCACCCGGGAGAATCGTCATGCGCATTGTCGAGGCCGAACGCGAACTGCTCCAGGACCTGCTCGGGGAGACCCGGATCAGTGTCTCGAAAACCTTCCGCGAGTTTACTATCCACGCGGGGCAACACGAGACCCTCGGCAAGGTGGTCATCATCGAGAAGCCCGATGGGCGCGGGGCCATAGTCGAGACTGAGGAGTAGGCTAGACGCCGCGGGCCGGAGGCGCACCACGTCGGTGCCCGGGCCCGGGGGCTCCAGGGCGAGGCAGGAACTTGCGGGCCTCGGCGGCAGGTCCTTCTGCTGCCGAAGCGGGTGCTTCGTGACCCGATCAACCCAGATTGCATATTGAGGTGAGTGATGGGCGCAACGCATGTGACCGTGACCATAAGGAACCCTGCCAGCCCGGAAAGGGCATGGGAAGGGCTGTTTCTTGTGGACACCGGTGCAACGGATTCTCTCGTTCCAAGGGATCACCTCGAGTCCATCGGGCTATTGCCCAAGGCACAGCGCATTTACGAACTTGCCGACGGCAGCGAAATCAAGATGGACATCACAACGGGCGACATCGAGTTTATGGGAGAGATCGTAGGGGGAACGATCATTATTGGGGAACCTGGAACGGAACCCATCCTAGGCGTTACCGCGCTGGAGTCCGTTGGTATCGATGTGGATCCGCGTAACCAAGCTTTGAAGCGTTTGCCCGCAACCCGGCTCAAGGAAGTCAAGATGCCGGGTGCGACGCACCCCCGCTGATTGATGTGCCCCGGTCGGGCGCAAGCCTGACCTACAGGTCCACCGGCACGCCCTCCCCTACCTCGATGGCCTCGGCGCTATGGCGCAGGCGCACCGCCAGGACCTCCACCCCCAGGGCCACCACCTCGGCCAGGCGCCGGCCGTAGCCCGGGTCCACCGCCCAGGCCGGGGCAAAGCGGCTGCCTTCCGGACGGTTCAGGGCGAACAGCATGACCCCACGACGCCCTCCGGCGACCGCCGCCGCCAGCAGATCCAGGTGCTTGCGCCCACGCAGACTCACCGCGTCCGGGAAGCGCAGGCAGTCGCCGTCGTGCAGGGTGCAGTTCTTCACCTCCACCAGGGCGTCCGGGGCCGGGCCCTCGGTCAAGGCCAGGTCCAGGCGGCCGCCCTCCTGCCCATGCGGTGCAAAGACGACCTCGCGGCGCAGCCCCCGGTACCCCGCCAGAGTGGGAATGCGCCCGGCGGCTATACCCTCGGCCATGACCGCATTGGGCCGGCCGGTGTGGACCCCGACCCAACCGGCGCCCATGTCCACCCGCTCCAGGGTCCAGGCGAGCTTGCGCCGCGGGTCCCCTGAGTGGCTGAGCTGGACCGGCGCCCCCGGTGCCCAGCAGGTGGCCATGGTCCCGGTATTCGGGACATGGGCAACGACGATCTGTCCGTTGGCCAGTTCCACGTCCGCCAGGAAGCGCTTGTAGCGGCGCAGGATGCGCCCGTCGGTGAGGGTAGGAAGACGCAAAGTGGGTGCCGATCAGCCGAAAAAGCAATTGAGCCGCAAATGAACGCAAATAGACGCAAATAAACAAGGACTTCCTGTCGGTC
>DYRB01000277.1 GCA_020718945.1 Lamprocystis purpurea
CGAGACCCGCCCCTGGCCCCTGGCCCAGGCCCTGGAGGCCGTCGCACCCGAGGGCCGGGGCTTCGCCTACGAGGGGGCCGCCATGGCCCTGACCCTGCTGGACCTGCTCACCCCCTGGCCGGGGCAGCGCCTGAGCGCGTTTCTGGCCGGCCCGGGCGATGCCCATGCCTACATGGTCCACGTCGGGGCCGGCTGGGCCCTGGCCCGGCTGCCGCGCCGGGTCATGGCCAACCTGCACCGCTTCGACCCATTGCTGGGCTGGTTGGTCCTGGACGGGTACGGCTTCCACCAGGGATACTTCCACGCCGCGCGCTTTGTCGCCGCCCATGAGCCGCCCCGCCGCCTTTCGGGTTATGCCCAGCGCGCCTTCGACCAGGGCCTGGGGCGCAGCCTGTGGTTCGTCTGCGGGGCCGAACCGCAGCGGGTAGCGGCGACGGTGCAGGGCTTTCCACCGGGGCGCCGCTCCGACCTCTGGGCCGGCCTGGGGCTGGCCGCGGCCTATGCCGGTGGCGTCCCCGAGGCGGATTTGCTGGCACTGCGCGGACTGGCCGGTCCCTACGCGCCCGAGCTGGCCCAGGGCGCTGCCTTTGCCGCCAAGGCCCGGGAGCGGGCGGGCAACCCCACGGCCCATACGGAACTTGCCTGCCGGGTCCTCTGTAGACTCGGGTCAGGGCCGGCCGCGGCCCTCACCGACGAGACCCTGGTGGACCTCGCCGCCGAGGGCGGGGACCCGGCCTACGAGGTCTGGCGCCGACGCATCCAGCAGCAACTGATCTCCGCCTGGGCCTGAACCCGATCAGGACCGGGCGGATGCCCGCACAACGAGAAGTACGAGAGAGGACACCCCATGAGCACCAGCCCCCTGCGCCGCAACGCCGGGCGCATCCTCGCCGCCGTCCTGGTCCTGGCCGCCTACGGCTTCACCCGCCAGTCCCAGTTGAGCGAGGGCGAGCGACACAGTCTGGCCGAGCGTTTCCGCTTCACCGCGGAGCCATTGCCGACCCTGCCCGGGGCCCCTTTGCGGGCGGTACGGGCGGTCAACCCCCAACTCGACCACATCTCCGGCTGGATCTCCTCGGTGGGGGCGGGCGTGGCCCTGAACGACCTGGACGGCGACGGTCTCCCCAACGACCTGTGCTGGGTGGACGTGCGCAGCGACCAGGCGCTGGTCGCGCCGGCCCCCGGCACCGGCGCGCGCTATGCCCCCTTCGCCCTGGACCCGCGGCCCCTGCGCTACGACGCCACCATGGCCCCCATGGGCTGTCTGCCCGGGGATATGAACGAGGACGGGCGCACCGATCTGCTGGTCTACTACTGGGGGCGCAGCCCGATTGCCTTCCTCAAGACCGGCCCCGAGGCCCCGGGCGCCGCCGCCTACCTGCCCCAGGAGGTCTTCCCCGGGGAGGAGCGCTGGTTCACCAACGCCGCTACCTTCGCCGACCTGGACGGCGACGGCCACCCGGACCTGCTGGCCGGCAATTACTTCCCCGACGGGGCCCATGTCCTCGACCCCCAGGACTCCGGCAAGGAGGCCATGCAGCACTCCATGTCCCGGGCCTTCAACGGCGGGCGCAAGCACCTGCTGCTGTGGGCCGGTGCCAACCCGGGCCAGCGGCCCGGCGTGACCTACCGGGCGGCCCCGGATGCCTTCGACACCGAGGTCACCCACGCCTGGACCCTGTCGGTGGGGGCCGCCGACCTGGACGGCGACGGGCTGCCGGAGATCTACTTCGGCAACGACTTCGGCCCCGACCGCCTGCTGCACAACCGCTCCACCCCGGGCCACCCGGCCTTCGCCCGCCTGGAGGGGGAGAAGCGGTTCTGGCTGCCGGCCTCGGCGGTGGTCGGGCGCGACTCCTACAAGGGCATGGGCACCGACTTCGGCGACCTCAACGGCGACGGCCTGCTCGACATCTACGTGAGCAACATCGCCACCGAGTTCGGGCTCCAGGAGAGTCACTTCCTGTGGCTGTCCACCGGCGACACCGCCGCCATGCAGCGCGGCCTCGCCCCCTATGTCCACGGCGCCGAGCGGCTCGGTCTGTCGCGCAGCGGCTGGGGCTGGGACCTGCGCCTGGTGGACTTCGACAACGATGCGGTCCTGGAGACGGTGCAGGCGACCGGCTTCCTCAAGGGCACGGTCAACCGCTGGCCGGAACTCCAGGCGGTGGGGACCACCAACGACGAGCTCCTCAAGGACCCGCGCTTCTGGCCCCGCTTCAAGCCCGGGGCGGACCTGAGCGGCCACGAGCCCAACGCCTTTTTTGTGCGCGGCTCCGACGGGCGCTACCACAACCTGGCCGCCGACATCGGCCTGGGCGACCCGGTGGTGACCCGGGGCATCGCCATCGCGGACGTGGACGGCGACGGGGACCAGGACTTCGCCTTCGCCAACCAGTGGGACACCTCGGTCTTCTACCGCAACGACTGCCCGCACTGCGGCGCGGCCCTGACGGTCCAGCCCCTGCTCCCGGTGGGGGCGGAACTGGCCGAGTCCCGGGTCGCGGCGGGTCCCCCGGACGGCCGCACCCAGGCCCGCCCGGCCATCGGGGCGGCGGCGACCCTGCACCTGCCCGACGGCCGACGCCTGGTGGCCCAGGTAGACGGCGGCAGCGGGCACTCGGGCAAGCGCGCCCCGGAACTGCACTTTGGCCTGGGATCGGCGCCCATCGCCGGGCCCCTCAAGCTCGACCTCACCTGGCGCGACCCCCAGGGCGTGCTGCACGCCCAGTCCTTCGACCTGACCCCGGGTCGCCACACCCTCTACCTCGCCAACACCGCGCCCCGGAGCTAAAGCCATGGCCATAGTCCAACCCCTGGCGGCCTCCATCTCCCTCTACCCCAAGGCCGACGCCCGGCTGCGCCTGTTCGCCCTGTGGTACTTCAGTGTCCTGATTACCATCTGGTGGGTGGGCGGCGTCCTGTACCTGGGCTTCGAACAGTCCTGGCTCCAGTTTGCCACCGGCATCTCCGTGACCCTGGGCCTCCAGGTCCTGCTCATGTGGGTCCATGTGAAGACCCACCCTGGGCTGCGCCTGCCCTGGGAGGGGGGCTTCGGGAAGATGGTCAACTTCCTCCTGCCGGCCTACCCGCCGGGGGTGGCGGTGGTCATGCTGCTGTTCCCCAACGAGCGGCTCTGGCCCATCGTCTTCGCCGCGACCCTTGCCATCGCCTCCAAGCCCCTGCTGCGCGCCCCCATCGGCAACGGCCAGACCCAGCACATCTTCAACCCGTCGAACCTCGGCATCAGCGCGACCCTGTTGCTGTTCCCCTCGGTGGGCCTGGCCCCGCCCTACCATTTCACCGAGAACATCACCGGGGCCTGGGACTGGATAGTCCCGGCGGTGGTCCTGGCCTCGGGGATACTGGTCCATTCCTTCTCCACCGGGCGCTGGCCCCTGATCCTGGCCTGGATTGCAGGCTTCATCGCCCAGGGCCTGTTGCGCAGTTGGTGGTTCGGTACCCCCATGCTGGCCCCGCTGGCCCCCATGACCAGCGTCGCCTTCATCCTCTTCACCCTGTACATGATCCCGGACCCGGGGACCACGCCCCTCAAGGCCAAGGCCCAGGTCCTGTTCGGTCTGGCCCTGGCGGCGACCTACGGCCTGCTCCAGGTCAACCACATCCTGTTCGGGCTCATGCTGTCCCTGACCCTGGTGTGCGCCATGCGCGGGCTCTGGCTCTTTGTCGAGTACGGGCTGCCCGGCCGTCGGGAGGCGGTGCCGACGACCGCGGCCGGCTGAGGGGGCCGGCATGGGCGACGCCATTGCCGCGGTGGGCCTGGCCTGCCGCTACCCGGATGCGGCCGACCCCCAGGCCCTGTGGGAGAACGTCCTGGCCCGGCGCCAGGCCTTCCGCCGCCTGCCGGCCTGCCGTCTGAGCCTGGCGGACTATGGGGACAGCAGGGGCGACGGCGACCCGGACACCACCTATGTCACCCAGGCGGCGGTGCTGGAGGGCTGGGTCTTCGACCGGGTCCGGTTCCGGGTCACCGGGGCGAGCTACAGGGCCGCGGACCTGGCCCACTGGCTGGCCCTGGAGGTGGCGAGCGAGGCCCTGGCGGACGCCGGCTTCGCCCAGGGGCGCGGCCTGCCCCGGGCCAGGACGGGGGTCCTGATCGGCAACACCCTGACCGGCGATGGCTCAAGGGCCAACTTGATGCGCCTGCGCTGGCCCTATGTCCGGCGGGTGGTAGGCCGCGCCCTGCTGGCCCAGGGTTGGGACCAGGACCGCTTGGGGCCCTTCCTGGCCGACCTGGAGCTGGACTACAAGGCCCCCTTCCCGGCCATGGACGAGGAGTCCCTGGCCGGCGGCCTGGCCAACACCATCGCCGGGCGCATCTGCAACCACTTCGACCTGGGCGGCGGGGGCTACACCCTGGACGGGGCCTGTAGCTCATCCCTGCTGGCGGTGGCCAATGCCTGCTCGGCCCTGACCGCCGGGGACCTGGATGTGGCCATCGCCGGGGGCGTGGATCTCAGCCTGGACCCCTTCGAGCTGGTCGGCTTCGCCCGCACCGGGGCCCTGTCCCGCGCCGGGATGCGCCCCTACGACCGGCGCGGCGACGGCTTCTGGCCGGGGGAGGGGTGTGGCCTGGTGGTGCTCATGCGCCACGCCGAGGCCCTGGCCCGGGGGCTGCGCTGCTATGCCCTGATCCGCGGCTGGGGCATCGCCTCCGATGGGGCCGGTGGCCTGACCCGCCCGGAGGTGGAGGGCCAGCGCCTGGCCCTGGAGCGGGCCTATGCCCGCGCCGGTTATGGCCCGGCCGAGGTCGCCCTGTTCGAGGGCCACGGCACCGGGACCCTGGTCGGGGATGCCGTGGAGCTCAAGGCGCTCAATGCCGCCCGGCGCGGGGCC
>DYRB01000278.1 GCA_020718945.1 Lamprocystis purpurea
TGGGTTTAGAACGTCGTGAGACAGTTCGGTCCCTATCTGCCGTGGGCGTTGGAGACTTGAGGGAAGCTGCTCCTAGTACGAGAGGACCGGAGTGGACGTACCCCTGGTGTTCCGGTTGTCACGCCAGTGGCATTGCCGGGTAGCTATGTACGGAAGGGATAACCGCTGAAAGCATCTAAGCGGGAAGCCCCTCCCAAGATGAGGTCTCCCTGGGCACTTGAGGCCCCTGAAGGTCCGTCGAAGACCACGACGTTGATAGGCGGGATGTGGAAGCGCGGTAATGCGTGCAGCTAACCCGTACTAATTGACCGTGCGGCTTGACCATATAACACCCAAACACTTTGGGTGGGTAACGCAAGGCGTCCCACGCGATCTAACCGAATGCTGCCCGTGCTGCCTGACAAGGCACCGGGCCAACGTTTTCCTGGCGGCCACAGAGCACTGGAACCACCTGATCCCATCCCGAACTCAGAAGTGAAACGGTGTATCGCCGATGATAGTGTGGGGTCTCCCCATGCGAAAGTAGGTCACCGCCAGGGCCTTACACGAAACCCACACCTTTCCGGTGTGGGTTTTTTTTTGGCCGCGCTGGGGCTGTCCGCGCCGGTGCGTCCTCTATAATCTCGCTTTCAGACCATCCCACTCGGCCCTAACGGGCCTGCCGAGGTTGCCATGCCCCAGTACCGCTCCCGCACCACCACCCATGGCCGCAATATGGCCGGCGCCCGGGCCCTGTGGCGCGCCACGGGTATGCGCGACGGGGATTTCGACAAGCCCATTGTGGCGGTGGCCAATTCCTTTACCCAGTTCGTGCCTGGACATGTGCACCTGAAGGACCTGGGGCAACTGGTGGCGCGGGAGATCGAGGCGGCCGGGGGCGTGGCGAAGGAGTTCAATACCATTGCAGTGGACGACGGTATCGCCATGGGTCACGGCGGCATGCTGTACTCCCTGCCTTCCCGGGACATCATTGCGGACTCGGTGGAGTACATGGTCAATGCCCACTGCGCCGACGCCCTGGTGTGCATCTCCAATTGCGACAAGATCACCCCGGGCATGTTGATGGCGGCGCTGCGGCTGAACATCCCCGTTGTGTTCGTCTCAGGCGGGCCCATGGAGGCGGGCAAGGTGCGGCTGGGCGCCCGGGGGGATCTGAAGCTGGACCTGGTCGATGCCATGGTCTCGGCTGCTGATCCCAACGAGAGCGATGCGGACGTGGAGGCCATCGAGCGCTCCGCCTGCCCGACCTGCGGCTCCTGCTCCGGGATGTTCACCGCCAACTCCATGAACTGCCTCACCGAGGCCCTGGGGCTGAGTCTGCCCGGCAATGGCTCCCTGCTGGCGACCCATGCGGGGCGCAAGGACCTGTTCCTGGAGGCGGGAAGGCTCGTGGTCGATTTGGCCAAGCGCTGGTATGAGCACGATGATGCCAACGCCCTGCCCCGGACCATCGCTTCCCGGGAGGCCTTCGAGAACGCCATGTGCCTCGATATCGCCATGGGCGGCTCGACCAATACGGTCTTGCACCTGCTGGCTGCGGCCCATGAGGCCGCGGTGGATTTCACCATGGCGGACATGGACCGCCTGAGTCGCAAGGTGCCGAACCTGTGCAAGGTAGCCCCGGCGACTCAGAAGTACCACATGGAGGACGTGCACCGTGCCGGTGGGGTCATGGGCATCCTGGGTGAGCTGGATCGCGGGGGTTTGATACACCGTGGGGTGGCTACGGTGCACAGTCCCACCCTGGGCGAGGCATTGGATCGTTGGGACATAGCACGCCCAGACTCGGCTGAGGCCAAGGCCCGGTTCCTGGCGGCCCCTGGCGGTGTGCCGACGCAGGTCGCCTTCAGCCAATCCCGTTCCTGGCCGGACCTGGATCTGGACAGGGCCGAGGGCTGTATCCGGGACATGGCCCACGCCTACAGCCGCGACGGAGGTCTGGCGGTCCTGTTCGGCAATCTGGCGGAGCACGGATGTATCGTGAAGACCGCCGGGGTAGATCCGACCAACCTGACCTTCACCGGCCCGGCGCGGATCTTCGAGAGCCAGGATGCCGCGGTAGAAGCGATCCTGGGAGACTGTGTGGCAGCAGGGGACGTGATCCTGATCCGCTACGAGGGCCCCAAGGGCGGTCCCGGGATGCAGGAAATGCTCTACCCGACCAGCTACCTCAAGTCCAAGGGTCTGGGCAAGGCCTGTGCCCTGGTGACGGACGGGCGCTTTTCCGGCGGGACCTCGGGGCTGTCCATCGGGCATGTCTCCCCGGAGGCCGCGGAGGGTGGCACCGTAGGCCTGGTGGAGGAGGGGGATCGGATCAGCATTGACATCCCAGGGCGCCGGATCGAACTGCTGGTGGATCCGGTGACCCTCGCCGAACGCCGTCGGGCCATGGATGCGCGGGGGGCGGCGGCCTGGAAGCCGCTGGACCGCCAGCGCCCGGTGTCGGCCGCCCTGCGGGCCTATGCGGCGCTGACCACTAGCGCTGCCCGGGGCGCAGTGCGCGACCTGTCCCAGTTGCGCTGAGAGGCAATCATGGCCCTGCCAGGTCGTGCGCCGCCAAGGCGTGGGCCTAACCGGCTGGCTAGAGCGAGCCCCAGGAACTCTTGCGGCGGCGGAAGCGCAGACTCGGCAGGATCAGCCCGATGAGGATGCCGGCAACCACCACCCCGCCGCCGATCAGAAACCAGCGCTGATCGTTCTCCAGGCTGAGGTCGCGGGCCTTCTGCTCCAGGTCCGCGGTCTGACGGGTAAGCTCAGCGACCCTGGTGCGCAACTCCGCCCGGTCGTTGGTCACCTCCACGATGTTGGCCGAGGCACTGCGCAGGGTGGCGAGTTCCTGCTCCAGGCGGTCCCGATCAGCGCTTACCCTGGCGTAGCTCGCCTTCAGGTCCTGCTGTTCGGACTGCGCGGCCGCCAGCCTAGTGGTCAGGGCATCCGGTGCCTGTTGCAGTTCCGCCAGCTTGGCGGCCATCTCAGCCAGGCGGTCCCTGGCCGCCGGCTCAGCCATCAGGTCGGCCGTAGCCACAAAGCCGACTGACCCCTCCGGCGTGCGCACCTGGGTGTAACCGCTGGAGCCGCCGCCACCGGTGACCTGCAAGGTCGTGCCGCTCGGCAACATCCTTGTCACTTTGTACTTAAGACCTTCCCCCTTGCGCATGGGGACGCTGCATTGGTCGGTGACATAGCGGGTGTCGGCCTGCGCTTGGGTCATGGCGCAGAGGCAAATGAGGAGCAGGGAGAGACGTCGCACTGGGGACCTCGGGCGCTGTAGGGGGTGGGGTAGGGCTGCAAGACCTCAGGGCAGGGGCGCGGATGGTTCAGGCAGGGGGGAGGAGCAAGAGCTCCAACAGGGCCTTCTGGGCGTGGAGGCGGTTCTCCGCCTCGTCCCAGACTACGGACTGGGGCCCGTCAATGACGGCGGCACTCACCTCTTCCCCCCGATGGGCCGGCAGGCAATGCATGAACAGGGCATCCGGGGCCGCCTCCGCCATCAGGGCCTCGTTGACCTGATAGTCGGCGAAGGCGATGGCGCGGGCGCGCTGCTCCTCCTCCTGGCCCATGCTGGCCCACACGTCGGTGACGATGAGATCCGCCCCGGCCGCCGCCTCGCGGGGGTCGCGCACCACCTGGCAGTGGGCCCCGGCCGCCGCCAAGACCGTGGCGTTCGGCTCGAAGCCCTCGGGACAGGCGATGACCAACTGGTAGTCGAACACCGGCGCCGCGTTGATATAGGAGTTGCACACGTTGTTGCCGTCGCCGATCCAGGCGACCCGGCGCCCGCGGATGTCGCCGCGATGCTCCAGATAGGTCTGCATGTCTGCCAGGAGCTGGCAGGGGTGGGCCATATCGGAAAGCCCGTTGATCACCGGCACCCGGGAATGGGCCGCGAAGCGCTCCAGGGTCTCGTGGCTGAAGGTGCGGATCATCACCGCATCGACCATGCGCGACAGGACCCGGGCATTGTCCTCAATGGGTTCGCCTCGCCCCAGTTGGGTGTCCCGGGGCGACAGGAACAGGGCGTGGCCACCGAACTGGACCATGCCCGTCTCAAAGGACACCCGGGTGCGGGTGGATGCCTTCTCGAAAATCATGGCCAGGGTGCGATGACGCAGGGGGCGGTAGTCCACCCCGGCGCGCAGCATGGCCTTGAGCTCGATGGCTCGGGCCAGCAATGCGCGCGCCTCTTCTGGGCTGAGGTCGAGCAGGGTCAGGAGGTGCCGGGGTGCAGGGCTTGGCTTGTCCATGGACTTCAGGCCCCCGGCTGCGCGCCCTGGGTCAGGAACTCGTTCACCAGGCGCGCCACGCCGTCCATGAGCAGCTCGGCCTGGTCCTCATCGAGGATCAGGGGCGGCAGGAGGCGGATCACCCGGTCGGCGGTGACATTGATCAGCAGCCCGGCGGCCAGGGCCCGGGGGACCAGGTCGGCGCAGGGCCGATCCAACTCGATGCCGAGCATCAGGCCCAGGCCGCGGATGGCCACCACCTCGGGCCGGCCGCCCAGCCGGGCCCGGAAACCGGCCAGCAGGTGGGCCCCCATGGCCGCGGCCCGACCCGCCAGGTCCTCCCGGGTGAGGGTCTCGAGCACGGCACGGGCCGCCCGGCAGGCGAGCGGGTTGCCGCCGAAGGTCGAGCCGTGAGTCCCGGGACCGAATACCTCCGCCGCCGCGCCGCGGGCGAGACAGGCGCCGATGGGCACGCCGTTGGCCAGGCCCTTGGCCAGGGTCATCACGTCCGGCTGTATGCCCGTGTGCTGGTGGGCGAAGGGCAGGCCGGTGCGCCCCATGCCGGTCTGGATCTCGTCGAGCATGAGCAGCCAGCCGTGGGTGTCGCACAGGG
>DYRB01000279.1 GCA_020718945.1 Lamprocystis purpurea
TCCACCATGTCGCGCTGGAGATTGTCCTCGCGCTCGTTGAGGTTCACATGGGCCGTGGTATGGGGGGAGATCAGGGTCAGGATGCCGTCGCGGATGCCGGTGGTCTCGAACAGGGCCTGCACCTGGGGCGTGATGTCGATGACTTGGATGGGGGCGGCGGTGGTCAGCAGGAGGCGGTGATGGACGATCTTCATGTCACCCCAGGATGCGGCGCAGGGCCGCGGTGAGTCGGACCGATGCCTTGGCGTAGCGCCCCTCGGTGGCCAGGACCATGTCCTCCAGGCGGGCGCTGAGGCGCTCCATGTCGGCGCGCAGATGGGCGTCCTCAGCGCGGATGCGCAGGCGCAGGTCGGCCACCGAGGCGCAGCGCTTGAACAGGGTCTCGCGGCGACGGCGCGAGGCGTCGTAGGCGTTGTTGAGGTCCCGGAGCCAGACGGTCTCGATGACCGCCAGGCAGGACTGGCGCACCGCCTCCAGCAGTTCGACCCCCGGGTCCTTGTCGCCGCCCTGGGTCAGGTCGGTGTGTTGGACCAGGATGGACACAGCCGCGGCGAGCTTGGATACCAGGCCCTCGTCCAGGACCTCGCTGTCGTCCCTCAGGCAGCCGGTGGCGTCCGGGTCCGTGGCTAAGGTCAGGGGCGAGGCACCGGGCTGGACCAGCGCCAGGGCCTCGACCCGCTCGATCAAGGCGCGCAGGTGCTGCTGGGTCTCCCTGGCCCGGTGCGCCAAGACCCTCCCCTGACGCAGCCGTGCGGCCCCCAGGACCAAGGACCCGGCCAGAAAGGCGAGGATCAGCAGGTCCCCGAGGCTGACGGTGAAATCGAACGCGACCATAGTTGCGGCTGAATTCCCTATGCGTCGTCGTGCCCGCGCACATTGAACTCCACCTTCCAGCGCTTCTTGCCCTTGCGCGGAATGGCGGTCAGTTCCAGGGTGCCGACCTCGGTCACCGCCGCCTGGAGCCGCACCGGGACTATGTCCCCGGGCTGGTGGGAGCCGGCGGGCAGTTCCGCCTGTAGCTCCTCCAATTCCTCCAGTTCCTCCGGGGACCACTCGTCGAGCAGGGTCCCGACCCGGTCCTCGCGCCGCACCGAGGAGCCGAAGAAGCGGAAGCGCACCGGCTCGCCCACCACCAGGCCGAACTCCTGGGGGGCTATCTCCGGGTCCGAGCCCTCCTCCATACCGAAGGGGGCCAGGCACAGGGCCTGCAAGGGCGGCTCCAGGCCGGGCACGGCGGGCATGGAGCTTTCGATGCCGACATAGTAGGACTGGGCCGTACCGCCGCGGATGCGCACCCCGCCCACCTGGCGGACATAGCCGTAGTAGGCCGCCCCGCGGGCCACGCTGAGGTCCAGGTCCGGGGCCCCGAGCAGCCGGGCCCCGGCCCCGCCCTCGGCGGCCAGCCACTGCTCGATGATGTGCATCACCCGGTCGCGCAGCACGGTCGCCTTGAACACGCCGCCGTTGAACAGGACCGCGGTGGGATGCAGGAAGGTCCGCCCCTCCCCCTGGGGGACGAAGCCCTCCAGGGCCTCGGTGGCCGTGGCCTGGCGGCCGAGGAAGGCGGCCAGGTGGCGGGTCACCGCCGGGTCCTGGGCAAAGGGCAGGCCGAGCTTGGTGAGCGCCGTGCGGGCCCGACCCGCCGGGCGGGCGCTGGCCGGGACCTCCGGGAAGAACCCCTGGATCAGGGTCCCTTCGACCTCTGCGCGGGTCAGTTCGGTGCGCACGCTGCCGCCCACCAGCTTGGCCCCGCGGGAGGGGACCACCACCGGGACCGTCTCCAGGTCCGGCTCGGTGAGGATGCGCTCCTTGGCGTGGCGGCAGCCGTGGGTCAGGGCCTGGATCTGCCAGCGGTCCAGTTCCACGCCGATCTGCCCGAGCTTGCCCTTGACCACATGGGCCAGGGCCAGGTCCATGTTGTCGCCGCCCAGCAGGATGTGTTCCCCCACCGCCACCCGGGTCAGCTCCAGGGCCCCCTCGCGCTCGGTCACGGCGATCAGGGACAGGTCCGTGGTGCCGCCGCCCACATCCACCACCAGGATGATGTCGCCCACCTTGACCTGCTTGCGCCAGGTCCCACGGCTGTCGTTGACCCAGTTGTAGAGGGCCGCCTGGGGCTCTTCGAGCAGCAGCAGGTTCTCGATGCCCACGGCGCGGGCCGCCTCGGCGGTCAGCTCCCGGGCCGCCGGGTCGAAGGAGGCCGGGACCGTGACCGTGACCTCCTGATCGGCCAGGTCGGCGAAGGGGTGCAGCCCGTTCCAGGCGTCGCGCAGGTGGCGCAGATAGGCGGTGCTGGCCTCCAGGGGCGAGACCTGGGGGACCTCCTCCGGGACCCCCACGGGCAGGATGGGGGCGCGCCGGTCCACGTCCGGGTGGCACAGCCAGGACTTGGCGCTGGAGACCAGGCGGATGGGGGTATTGGCCCCCAGGGTGCGGGCCAGCTCGCCGACGATGCGCCCCGAGTCCGAGTCCCAGGGCAGGCGCAGGTCGCCGGGCTTGATCTCCTCCGGGTGGGGCAGGTAGAGAAAGGACGGCAGCATGGACCGCTCCTCCACCGCCCCAGGGCCGGTCAACTGGGGGATCTCCACCAGGCCCTGGACTATCTCCTCGCCCTCGCTCTGCTCCAGGTCCACGAAGGACAGGGCGCAATGGGTGGTGCCCAGGTCGATGCCGACTGCGAAACGCTTGGTACCCATCAACAGGTCTCCGCCGCTGTCAGAAAACGCTCGGTGCTCATAGCTCTACCTCCGCCGCGGTGAGGACCTTCAGATCATGCCCCGATGCCACCTGGGGCAGGCGCACCGCCGTGGCCCGCCAGCCACGGTGGATCAGGGTCCCGGTGAAGGGTGCCTCGCCCACCACATGGCCGGTGAGGCGCACCTGGGCGGCGTCGAAGCCCGCCCGCAGCGTCACCCTGACCCCCTCGGGCTCTTCGCGCACCGGGCGTATGGCCAGGTACTCCTCCAGGGTCTGGCGACACCCCTGATGGACCAGTCGGGCGGCGGCGCCGACCTCCTGGTCCGAATAGGCGGTGATGTCCTCCTTGAGGAAGTCGATCAGGCGCCCGTTCTGCTGCAAGAGCGAGAGCAGTTGCAGGGCCGACTGGGGCTCGGTGGCCGTCGGCGGCGGGGTCTGGACCGGGGGCGGCGCCGCCTTGCGCTGGGCCCGCTTGGCCTTGGGGCGCTGGGCCTGGGGGCCGGCCTCGGGGCCGGCCTCGGAGCCGGCCTCGGAGCCGGCCTCGCGATCAGGTGCGGTCGGCTCGCCCCGCCCGATCAGGCGGCGGAAGGCGGCGACCGCCCCGGTCAGCCGGTCGAAAATGGATGGCTTGGCGTCGGACATGGGGCCCCCTGGGTGTTCCGGCGGGTCGGGGCGCATGGGTCCTGCCGGCGCCGCCGCGACTGTGGGGCGCATGTTAGCGCGGCGCGAAGACAAAGGCGCGTCCGGTGCACAGGTCGGACCCCCGCCGAGCGCCTGGCCCGTGGCATAATCCCGCTGCCCGAGACCCGCACCCACAGGCCAAAGGGGTCAGAACCTATGTCAAACAGCCCGACCCAGTCCGGCCGCCCCCAGGCCCCCATGACCCTGACCGCCGCGGAGCGCCGCCAAATGATCGGCGTAGCCGCCTACTACCGTGCCGAGCGCCGCGGCTTCGCCCCCGGCGGTGCCGAGCAGGACTGGCTGGAGGCCGAGGCCGACATCGACCGCCTGCTCGCCGCCATGGCCCGTCAGGGCATCAGCCGCGCCGACTATGAAGTCGTCGGGTTGCGGCATGCCTTGAGGCTGTGGACGGACTGACGGGCCGCGTCGAAACAACCTGTAAATCTACGGGGCGAAGGAGCGCAGCTACATCCACCGGCGCCACTTTACGCCGCGGCCCGAAGCATCGTGGGAGCGCCGCCTCGGCGCGACCGGGCGAGGCGCAGCGAGCCCGGTGTCTACTGCGCGACCCAGTCGCGGCGAGGCGCCGTTCCCACAGACCACATCGGCGACGGCCGAGGTACGTCAATCACCTTGGGCTAAGCTACTGAGGCTAACACGTCAACCCGAGCGACACGACCATGGAAGCCCTTAAGCTGCTGACCGTCGATGACCTGATCGAGGCCGAAGAGGAGCGCGTCGAACTGATCGACGGCGAGATAGTCCGAAGGCCGATGGCACGCTCCGAGCACGCTCTGGCCCAGTCGGCCCTCGGCTACGAGGTCCAAACCTTCACGCGCCGTGGCGGCCCGGGTGGCTGGTGGATCATGAGCGAGATCAGCGTCCGCTACAACGAACACCAATGCCCCTCCCACGACCTTGCCGGCTGGCGAAAGGAACGTGTCCCCGAGCGCCCCAGCGGCATCATGACCCTGGCGCCGGACTGGGTATGCGAGATCCTGTCCCCGGGTCACGAGCGCAAGGACATGGTCCACCACTTGTTGCTGCTCCAGCGCGCCGGGGTCCCCCACTACTGGATAGTCTCGGCGGAGGATCGGACCCTCATCGCCTATGCCCTGGACGGCGACAGCTATCGGCTCTGCTACTCGGTGACCTACCTGCCCGGGGAGACCCCATCCAAGGCCCGCATCCCGCCCTTCGAGGCAGAGGAAATCGACCTCGCCTACCTGTTCGGTGAGGACTAGTAAACCTGCGCGCAAGTCACTGCAATATCGAACAATCCGAGACTCGGCATCGTGGTCGCGAAGCTCCAGAGACTTGGCAAGTCTCGTCAGCCAACACCAGGGGCGGCGGCTTAGAGAGGCCAGCGTCATACCCCCGGCGGGACGCCGGGGGACCCAGTTGCCGGCAAGAT
>DYRB01000280.1 GCA_020718945.1 Lamprocystis purpurea
CTCAGCCTCGCAGGCCTGAAAAACTGGGTGGAATACGGCATCCGCAACTACCGCAGCCACCCGGAGCGGCAGAAGGACTATTTCTCCGTCCAGTCCGCCGACAGCCGCGCCGTGCTGCAACGCGAACGCCACGGCACCCTGTTCATGGATGTGGAACGTAAGCTCGATCTCTATCTGCGCGGGCTCTGGCGCGATTCCGACCAACTGGTTCCCTACTCGACCGCCTTCGATGAGTTGCGCGCGCCGGTACCCTATTACGACAAACTGGGCATGCGCATCCCGGATGTGTATGACGACCTTATTCTCCCCTCTCACAGCGGGAGAGGGGCTGGGGGTGAGGGGGTCTCGATCACCGGTCTCGACCGCTACCGCGCCACCCTCGCCCACATGGTCGGCCACCGCCGCTGGACCCGAGCGCAGATCGCCGACAACTGGAGCCCGTTCCAGCGCATGGCGGTGGAGTTCTTCGAGGACTGCCGCATCGAGACCCTGCTCTGCCGCGAATTCCCCGGCCTCAAGCGTATCTTTCTGGCCCTGCATCCGAAGCCGATCGAGGGTGCCTGCGACCCGGAAACGACCTCCTGCCTGCGACACCGGATGGCTATGCTGTCGCGTGCCCTGCTCGACCCTGGGCACGGTTACCAGGACGCCGACCTGCGCGATTACGCGGCGCGTTTCCACGCGCTGATGGCAGAAGGCGAATCCAATACCGCAGAGATTGCCGCGCTGGCCCTGAGCTACGTCGCCAAGACCCGGCGCCAGAGCGACCAACTCGCCAAGGTCCACTTCGCCGATACCCAGGTGGATTACCGCGATGACAACCGCCAGATGTGGCAGTTCATCGAGGAGAGCGACGACGAGGAGATGTTCGAAAAGGAGAAGAAGCGGGAACCGGGCGAGGAACGCAAGGGCCTGCCGCCGCGCCACTATCCGGAATGGGACTACAAGAGCCTGACCTATCGACCGGATTGGTGCAGCGTCTACGAGGCCCTGCATCCGAAAGGCAACCCCGCCGACATCGACCGTCTGCTGGAGAAGCATGCCGCCCTGGCCAAACGCCTGAAGCGCATCCTCGACCTGCTCAAGCCGCAGGACAAGGTCCGCATCCGTTACCAGGAAGACGGCAGTGAACTCGACCTCGATATCGCCATCCGCTCCTTGATCGACTTCAAGGGCGGCAGCACGCCAGACCCACGCATCAACATGAGTCACAGGACTGACGGCCGCAACATCGCCGTGATGCTCCTGCTGGACCTATCGGAGTCGCTCAACCAGAAGGCCGGCGGTTCCGAACAGACCATCCTGGAGCTGAGCCAGGAGGCCGTCTCGCTCCTGGCCTGGGCGGTGGAGCAATTGGGCGACCCCTTCGCCATCGCCGGCTTTCACTCCAATACCCGCCACGACGTGCGCTACCTGCACATCAAGGGTTATGGGGAACGCTGGGGCGACGACGCCAAGGCCCGCCTGGCGGCCATGCAGGCGGCCTATTCAACCCGTATGGGGGCCGCGATGCGCCATGCCGCGCACTATCTGGAGGCCCGCCCGGCGGACAAGAAACTGATGCTGATCCTCACCGACGGCCAGCCCTCGGACGTCGATACCCATGACGAGCAATTGCTCATCGAAGACAGCCGCCGGGCCGTCCAGGAACTCGACCGCGCCGGTATCTTCAGCTACTGCATCAGCCTGGACGCGAAGGCGGACGAATACGTCAGCGGTATCTTCGGCAGGCAGTACACCGTGATCGACAACATCCAGCGCCTGCCGGAAAGGCTGCCGGAGCTCTTCCTGGCCTTGACCAAGTAGCGGACTAATGCCCATTCCGGGTTCAGTGTACCTGCCGCTGGTCCTGTGGCTGGGTGCCGGCCCGCCCGCCCTGGTCCTGCCACAGGTCCACCCACAGGGCCACCTCCTTGGCCGGCATGGCGGCGGCAAACAGGGGGCCCTGGCCGTAGGCATAGCCCAGGCTCTGGAGCATGGCGAGCTGCTGGCGGTCCTCGATCCCCTCCGCCACCACCAGGCTGCTCAGCTCGGTGCCGAGGGCCAGGGCGGCGCGCGCCAGGCCCTGGGAGCGGCCCAGGTGCGCCACCCCGGCGACTATGGAGGCGTCCAGCTTGATCTGGTCGAACTGGAGCTCGTTGAGCAGCGGCAGCGGGCACAGGCCGGCGCCAAAGCCGT
This sequence comes from Lamprocystis purpurea, assembly GCA_020718945.1. Taxonomy (GTDB): domain Bacteria; phylum Pseudomonadota; class Gammaproteobacteria; order Chromatiales; family Chromatiaceae; genus DYRB01. The sequence continues at coordinate 2,179 of DYRB01000280.1, forward strand.
CCACCCCGACCAGGATGTTGCGGCCCAGCAGCCGGGTAACCAACCGGCGCGCCTGGTCGGGGTCGCGGGCCAGGGCCGCCTCGGACAGTTCCACCCGCAGCGAGCTGGGGTCCACGGGGTAGCGGGCGAAGGCCCGGTCGAGCTGTTCGAGCAGGATCTCATCGGCCAACTGGCGGGCACCGACATTGATGCTGACGTACTCCCCGTGGCGCCAAAGCCCGGCCTTTTGCCACTGGCTGACCTGGCGGAAGGCCAGGTCGATGACCCGTGCCCCCAATTCCCGCGTCAGCCCGATCTCCCTGGCCAGGGGCAGGAACTGCGCCGCCGTCAGGGTCCCGGCGCTGGGGTGCTGCCAGCGCACCAGGGCCTCGAAGCCAATGGGGCGTAGGCTGTCGAGCTCGAACACCGGCTGATAGTGCAGGACTATCTGGCCCAGGCGCAGGGCATCACCCAGGTCGCTGCGCAGTTGCTCACGCTGCTGCGCGTCCTTGCGCAGGGCCGGCTCAAACAGGACATAGCGCCCGCCGCCCCGGGCCTTGGCCACATAGAGGGCGGTATCGGCGTCGTGCACCACTTGATCGACGTCGTGGTAGTCCGCGGTGATGGGTACCACCCCGACACTGGCGGCGATGGACACCGAGCGGCCGTCCACCTCCACGGGATCGCGGAAGCGCCCCACCACTGCCGCCGCCGCCCCCTCGGTGACCGACCAGTGGGCCCCGCTGCGGATCAGCACCAGGTACTCGTCGCCGCCGAAGCGCCCGATCACCTGGCTGTCGAGCTTGAGGTCCACCAGGGCCTGGGCCACGGCGATGAGCACCTTGTCGCCCATGGCGTGCCCCAGGCTGTCGTTGATGCGCTTGAAGCCGTCCAGGTCCACGAACAGCAACCCGCAACGCCGCCGCGGGTCGCTCCCGGCCTGGTCGATGAGCTGCTGTATCTCCTTGCGCAGGAAGCTGCGCCCGTACACGCCGGTGAGGGAGTCGTGGGTCGCCTCGTGGCGCAACTGGTCCTGCATGGCCTGACGCTCTTTGTGGTTGCGGGTGGCGAGTGCAATCAGCCAGCACAGGGACTCCACCAGGTTGCCCAGGGCGACGGTCATGCCGGCGATCCCCGGAAGGGCAATTCCACGGAGCATAGTGGAGGACTGAACCAGCCCGGCAATCATGGCGGCGGCCAGACCAAAGGCGAACCAGCGCGCCGCCGGATCCTTGGTGCGCAGGCGCCCCACCAGCACTGCCAGGCTCAACACTGTGAAGGCCAGGACCGACACCAAAGCGATGGGATACGCGCTCATGAACCAGACGGACATCAGGAACATTGCGGCGCTGAGTCCCACCAGACCGGCAATGGCCGTCACAACTGGCCAGCGTGCATGGAGAAAGGCGATGACCATCGACCCGCTGCCCAGCATCAGGGCGGCGGTGCCCAGGCCCTGCATGAGTCGGCTGTACTCGGGTCCAGGCCAGAATGGCAGCCAGGCGAAGCCCAGCCCGAAGGCCTGCAGCTGATAGAGCAGAAGGCCGCACAGGTAGAGCACATAGGCGCGCGCCAAAGTGCCGCGCTGGGAGACCGCAAAGCCGATGCCCACCAACAGCAGGACCCCGAGCATGCCCGCGAAGGCGCCGAGCCACACCCATGCCTGGGCGGCGTTGTGGCTAAACGCACCCGCATCTTCGATCCCGATCCGAGGGTGGCTGACCTTGGCGTCGGCGACTATGGCCACCGGCGGCTGCGGGCCGAGTTCGGCCGGGATCAGGGTGTTGGCCAATGGGCTCGGCAGGGAGCGGTCGCCGAAGGGCAGGGCCCGCCCCGACTCGCCGGCAAAGACGCAGCCGTCGGCCCCCTGGGCCAGGACGATGAAGTGCTCGACTATGGGGTCCTGGGTGTAAATGACCCGCTTGCCGAAGGCGGCCGGGAGGTCCTCCTGGGGAAAGGCCCGGGCCGGGATGCCGTCCGGCAGGCGGGGGATGCGCACCGGCAGGCAGTGGGCGGGGGCCGCGTCGGCCAGGTCCGCATAGTGGGCCAGCCATTGGGCGGGGGTCTCGGGCGCGGCTGCGACCGACCGCGGGGGCCAGGACAGCAAGGCCACTGAGGCGGCCAGCAGGAACAGCAGAAGCGGGACGGTCGGGCGGCGCATGGCGATCCAGGGACTCGGAGTGAAGGCCGGCGGGGTTGGGCCGGGACGACCCGATCAAGATCGACGCCTTGGGCGGTCTCAGTACCAGCCGCCGGAACCGACCCTGGGGGCGGGTCCGGCTACTGAATCATCGGGCCCGGGCCGACCTACCCGCCGCTCGCCATGGTACCCGCTCGGCCTGGTCCTCGGTAAGCCCGGCGCATCGGCGGTATCCAGTCAACTGACCACCGGGCTGGGGCGCGCAGCAGTTCCAGGTGGCCGGGGTCTCCTGTACAGTGCGCCCAATCCAGGCCTTGGCGGATGCCCCTGCCCATGTCCGAACCCCTCAAGTACCGGCGACCCGCCGCAGCCCTGGTCGTGGCGCCGGCCCTGGCCCTGGCCGGCCTGCTCGCCGGCTGCGAGCCCCCGCCCGCCACCGGGCCCGACTACGGCCAAGTCCCGGCCCGCGAACCCGACCGGAGCTATCGCC
>DYRB01000281.1 GCA_020718945.1 Lamprocystis purpurea
ACCCGCCACTTCAATGACTTGGCCATCCCCAACAGCTAATGCAGACAGAGCCATCGAGAAAGCGGCTGCGAAGGTGGCCGTTCAGGCGAGGCAGTCGGCGACTCGCACGGAGCCCGTAGGCGCACCGAGCGGCGCTATGCTGTCGGACGCTGCGAGGGTCTGTTTGGCGAGGTAATCGTCCCCCTGGGGGGACCGATAGACCTCCAGACAACCGGCATTCAGATCCAAGATCCAGTACTCCTCGATGCCGCTCTGGGCGTAAGTCCTTTTCTTGCGCACTCGGTCGAACCCCAGGCTGGTGTCGGCCACCTCGCAGACCAGCACGGCCGTGCGGGGGTGGGCCAGGCGGTAATCCCGGGCCGACCCGATGACCACGGCGACATCCGGTTCAGGTTCCGAGGCATCGCCCATGGCCAGGGGGCCCTGGGTGCGGACATCGAAGCCGTCTCCGAAGACCCCCCGCAGGGCCTGTTCGAGCAGCCGGATGGCGGTGTAGTGCCGAGTGCTCTGCGGTGGCATGTCGAACAGCTCCCCGTCGATCAGCTCTATGCGTTGCGCCGGGTCGAAGACACCGGTCTCGGCCATGCGCTCGTACTCGCTTCGGGTCCAGCGGTGCGGGACTGGATTGGCCTCACCCATGATCTGCCTTGCTCGCAAGTTGGCTAAACGCGGGCAGTATAGCCCTGAAACATCACCCTAAGAAAAGCAGTTGAGCCGCAAATGAACGCAAATAGACGCAAATAAACAAGGACTTCGTGTCGGTCTCTGGTTCACCCTGTGGGTGACCCGCGGACTCTGACTAACTGCCGGACCCATTTGCGAGTATTTGCGCAATTTGCGGCCGAATTGGCCTTTCTAGGATCACCCGGCTATGCCGGCATGCCGCAGCAAGGCATCCACCGTCGGCGGCCGGCCGCGGAAGGCGACATAGAGGTCCATGGCCTCTGCGGAGCCACCCTGCTCCAGGATCTGCTCGCGAAAGCCGGCACCGGCCACCGGGTCGAAGACCCCACGCTCCTCGAACAGGGAGAAGGCGTCGGCGGACAGGACCTCGGCCCACTTGTAGCTGTAGTAACCCGCCGCATAGCCCCCGGCGAAGATATGGGAGAAGCCATGGGCGAAGCGGTGGAAGGCCGGGGGCTTCATCACTGCCACCTGATCGCGGACTTGGTCGAGGATCTGGTAGATGCGCCCGCCCCGGGCCGGGTCGTATTCCAGGTGCATGCGGAAATCGAACAGGGCCAGCTCCAACTGGCGGACCATCTGCATGGCGGACTGGAAATTGCGGGCCGCGCGCATGCGCCCGTACAGGTCGTCGGGCAGGGGCTCGCCCGTGTCCACATGGCCGGAGATCAGGTCCAGGGACTCGCGCTCCCAGCACCAGTTCTCCATGAACTGGCTGGGCAGTTCCACCGCGTCCCAGGGGACCCCGTTGATACCCGCCACCGCCGGGTAATCGACCTGGGTCAGCATGTGGTGCAGGCCGTGGCCGAACTCGTGGAACAGGGTGATGACCTCGTCGTGGGTCAGCAGGGACGGGCGGCCGGCCACCGGCGGGCTGAAGTTGCACACCAGGTAGGCGACGGGGATCTGGTCGCAGGACACCAGGTGCAAGCGGTTGGTGCACACATCCATCCAGGCCCCGCCGCGCTTGTTCTGACGGGCGAAGGGGTCGAGGTAGAACTGACCGCGCAGGGTCCCGGCGGCGTCGCGGATTTCGAAGAAGCGGACCTCCGGGTGCCAGGTCTCCAGGCCCGGGACCTCGGTGATGCGGATGCCGAACAGCCGTTCGGCCACACCGAACATGCCCGGCAGGACCCGATCAATGGGAAAATAGGGCCGCAGTTCCTCCTGGCCCACCTGGTAGCGGTGTTGGCGCAGCTTCTCCCCGTAGTAGGCCAGGTCCCAGGGTTCCAGGGCCTCCACGCCGTGCTCGGCACGGGCGAACTCGGTCAGCTCGGCCAGTTCGCCGCGGGCCCGTGTCACCGAGTGACGGGCCAGGTCCTCCAGGAAGGCGACCACCTGGGCCGGGTCCTTGGCCATCTTGGTGGCCAGGGAACGCTCGGCGTAGTTGGCGAAGCCGAGCAACTGGGCCAGCTCGTGGCGCAGGGCCAGGATGCGCTCCATGGTTTGTGTGTTGTCCCAGCGCCCGGCATGGGGCCCCTGGTCCGAGGCCCGGGTGCCGTAGGCCTCGTAAAGCTCGCGCCTCAGGGCCCGGTCGTCGGCGTAGGTCATGACCGGCTGATAGGAGGGGAAGTCCAGGGTCAGCATCCAGCCCGATTCGCCGCACTGCTCGGCGGTCTGCCGCGCCAGGGCCCTGGCGGACTCCGGCAGCCCGGCCAGGCGGGCCTCGTCTGCGAGGGTCTTGGACCAGGCGTTGGTGGCGTCGAGCAGGTTCTCCGCGTACTTGCTGGTCAGCGCCGAGAGTTCCTGGTTGATGTCCTTGTACCTGGCCTGCTTGTCCGCCGGCAGGTCCACCCCGGAGAGGTGGAAGTCGCGCAGGGCATTGTCCACAAGCTTGCGCTGGGGGCCGCTCAGGTGTTCCTGGGCGGCCACCGCCTGGTAGCCGCGGAACAGGGCGGCGTTCTGCCCGACCTCCGTGGCATAGGCGCTGAGCTTGGGCAGGCAGGCATTGTAGGCGTTGCGCAGGGCCTCGCTGTTGCACACCCCGTTGAGGTGCCCGACCGGCGACCACATGCGGTTCAGGGCGTCGTCAACCTCCTCCAGGGGCTCGACGAACCCCTCCCAGGTCGGCACCCTATCGGCGGCGGTCAGGGCCGCGATGCGCGCCCTGCAATGTTCCAGGGTGGCATCCAGGGCCGGCTCTACGTGCTCCGGAAGGATGCTCGGGAAGGGCGGCAGCCCGGTCATGTCCAGGAGGGGATTGTGCATGGGGTGACTCCGGGGGGTCGCAGGGATGGGTAGCCGGGGCGGTCAGTCGGGCAGGAAGCCCGTGTGGTCACTAGCCTTGCCCCGACCGCTCAGGACGCGCGGCATCTCTTTGAGCGGCCTGGGCTCGAACTTGAGCGGCACGCACAGGAAGAACTGTTGCAGGTCGCGGGCATAGGGTGGCACCGCCGGGTCCAGCACTGGGCGCCAGGGGCTGTCGGGGACCGGCTGGAACTTGCCGGAGATACCGTAGGCGTAGCTGCGGTGCTCCCCGTTCGGCGTGCAGCGGATGCCCTCGTAGGCGACATTGCGGCCCCCGGACCCGGAAACTACCACCACCGTGTAGCGAACGATCTGCTGGGCATCCACCGACAGGCTCTTGGTGTCGATGAAGTGCCGGAATTGGGTCGCCCGATCCCGGGTATGGAATTCCACCAGGTCGGCGTCCTTGGGCCAGGGCGGCAGATTGAGGGCGGCCTTCTCCTTGAACGCCTCCGGGTCGGTGGCGTTGGGGTTGATGTTCCTCGGCTCGTGAATGAAGCGGTCCCGATCCGAGGCCGCGGCCAGCGGCCCGCAGAGTGTCAGGGCAATCAGGGCCAAAAAGGTCTGGGCAGCGATCCGATAGGCTGTCATGGCATCCTCGGGATGGTGAAGGGGCGCGGGCCGCCCCTGTCGCCGGGGCCCGCGGAAATGTTGCTAACATGGCGCCCAGGCCCCGCCAGCGCAACCGGACAAACCCATGGACCAGATACGCAGCTTCGAAGGCAAGACCCCCTCGATAGACCCGGGCGCCTGGATCGACCCCAGCGCGGTGATCATAGGCGACGTGACCCTGGGGCCGCGGGTCTCGGTGTGGCCCTATTGCGTCCTGCGCGGTGACGTGAACCGCATCGAGGTGGGGGCCGAGACCAACATCCAGGACGGCTGCATCCTGCATGTCTCCCACGCCAGCCGCTTTCACCCCGGCGGGGCCGCCCTGACCCTGGGACCGCGGGTCACCGTGGGCCACCAGGCGGTGCTGCACGGGTGCGAGATCGGGGAGGCGAGCCTGATCGGCATCGGGGCCAGGGTCCTGGACCGCGCCGTGCTGGGGCCCCACACCCTGCTCGGCGCCGGGTCCCTAGTCACCCCGGGGCGGACCCTCCAGGGCGGCTACCTGTGGCTCGGCGCCCCGGCGCGGCGAGTCCGGCCCCTGACCGATCAGGAGATCGAGTACCTGGACTACTCCGCGGCCCACTATGTCCGCCTGACCGCCCGGCATCTCCTTGCGCACGACGGCCAGGACCCGGCCTGACCGGGCGGTTTATTCAGCGTCGACGTCCAGGGCCTCGTCGGCGACCGCGTCCTCATCGACCGGGCCCGGCTCCGCCGCCAGGACCTCGGGCTCATGGACCAGCACCAGCCCGCCCAAAGGCGGCAGATGGATGGGCAGGGAGAAGGGCCGGCCCATCCAGCTCACCGCCTCTGCCCGCACCCCGCCCTGGTTGCCCAGGTTGCTGCCACCGTAGATCTCGGCGTCGGAGTTGACCGCCTCGCGCCAGAATCCGTCCAGCGGGACCCCGATACGGTAGTTCTTACGCGGCACCGGGGTGAAGTTGAACAGGGCTACCACCACCTTGCCGCCGGCCTGATCCTTGCGCAGGTAGCTCAGCACGGACTGGGAACTGTCGTGGCAGTCGATCCACTCGAACCCGGCCCCCTCGAAGTCCACCTCGTGCAGGGCCGGCTCCGCGGCATAGAGCCGGTTGAGGTCGGAGACCAGCTTCAGCATCCCCTGATGCTGGGGACGCTCCAGCAGTTCCCAGTCCAGGGCCGCGGCCTCGTTCCACTCCCGGCCCTGGCCGAACTCGCAGCCCATGAACAGGAGCTTCTTGCCCGGGTAGGTGAACAT
>DYRB01000282.1 GCA_020718945.1 Lamprocystis purpurea
CCCCCTTGGCCTCGGCCAGGGTCCCCCAGATCGCCACCGGGATCAGGTCGCGGTTGGTCTGGTAGCGCCGGCCTTCCAGCGCCGCCGACGCCCTAGTGCACGCATCCTCTTTGCCGTAGGCGCCGATCTCGCCTAGGAATGCCTGGATCGATGGGGCATCGGTGATGTCCAGTTGCCAGGCCGGGCGCTCCCCGCCCTGGTAGCGGACCCGCCGGGCCTTGAGGGCGGCGATGACGCCGAAGCGCAGCAACAGGTGTTGCAGGTCCCGGGCCAGGGTCTCGCTGACCGAGGCGTAGCCGACCTGAATCTGGCCGCTGGCCAGGGTGCTGACCCAACCGTCAGTGGCAAAGAGCCGGTTGAGGAACAGGGCCAGCAGCGGCCGGGTGAGGCGGAACACGAGATTCGGGACAAACTTGGCGTGGGCATCACAACCGCGCAGCCCCAGGTCGGTGAGCCACAGGGACAGGGGATTGGGGGCGTTTTTCGCCATGGGCGCCCTGGGCTGGGCCCGCCAGCCCGCGACCCGGTCTCCGAGCAGGGTATCGATACGTTCCAGCCACCCCGGCCCGGGGGCCTGGCGACCCTGCACCCAGTAGGTGACGCTGGCCGGGGAGGCACCCAGGGCGAGGGCGAACCGCCGCTGGGACAGCCCGGCCTCGGCCAGGGCCATGCCCAGGCGTTGGCCGAACCCAGCCCGGGCCTGACGGACGGGCAGGGCGTCCGCGGCGATGCAGACCTCCGCCGCCCGGGCGGGTTGCTCCCGCAATTCCGCCCGCAGCCCGCCGAAGGCCAGAGCGGCCTCGGTGAAGTCTTGCTGTATCCGAGGGTTGGTGTTCGTGAAGCGGATCTGGGTGCGGGTCAGGCAGCCGTCGCCCAGCAGGTAGCCCAGGAGCTTGACCTCGCACTCGCGCAGTTGCTCGTCGCCAAACACCGGCAGGGCCCTGGGCACGGCGATGCGCTCCCCGACGGCCAACTCCGCCAATGGCCGCCAGCCCCCCAGGGTGAGGAAGGGGTGGGGAAGCGTGGTCTCCACCCGCCGGCCCAGCCGGGTGGTGACCCTGAACACGGGTTTGATCCCGTCGTCCACGTAGGCGGAGGGCTTGGTGCGGTGGAAGCGCCAGTCCTCGCCCAGGGTGAGCAGGGCCGCGTCCTGTCCTCGGCAGATGGACTCGATGGTGCGCAGGCTGCCGTCGGCGGTCAGGACCCGTGTCTCCGCGGCACAGCACTTCCCCATGGACGGCCTGCCCGCCACGATGATCAGGTCCGAGTTCTGCAACCCCGAGGTCCGCTCGTCCAGGTCGCCGAAGCCGGTGGGCAGGCCGGTGATGGCCTCGTTGCTGTTGTGCAGCCGGTCGATGCGCTCTATGGCCTTGACCAGCAACGACTTGATGGGGGCGAAGCCGCCGCCCCGGGTGAGCTGCTCGGCGATGGCGAAGACCTTGCGCTCGGCCTCGTCCAAGAGTTCCGGGGGCTTGCGGTCCTTGGGGTTGTAGGCGAGGTCGGCGATGTCGGTGCCCGCAGCGATGAGCTGGCGCAGGACCGAGTGGTAGCGAACGATCCGGGCGTAGGCCTCGATATTGGCGGTGGACGAGGTCCCCTGCACCAGACGGCCCACATAGGGCAGGCCGCCGGCGTCTTCCAACTCCTCGCGCCGTTCCAGGGTCTCGGTGACCGTCACCAGGTCGCAGGGCTCGTCGCCCTCGGCCAGGGACTTGATGGCCGAGAACAGGGTGCGGTGCTCGCGGCGGTAGAAGTCCCCCTCCTTGACTTGGTCGGCAACCCGTTCCCAGGTGTTGCCCCCCAGCATCAGGGCGCCGAGCAGGGACTGCTCGGCCTGGGTGCTGTGGGGCGGTATGCGTACCGCGTCGACCTGGTAGCCGGAGGGCGCATAGGCGTCCCCCATGCCGGGCTCGATGCCCGGCTCGTAGCCGTGGTCGGTCATGGGCTCGGACGGTTCGTTCATATCCCCTCGGCGGCCTGGAGCAATGCGGTGCAGGGGTGGCCGACGGACGGGGCAGCGGTGTGCCGCCGACCGACGGGCTTCAGGCGGCGGGCGTCGGGTCCCGGGATGGCCGCCGAGGGGCGATTGTCCGGGGCCGGGCCCCGTGTCGCAAGGCCCGCCGAAGCGGCCTGGCAAGCGGAAATGCCGCCCGCCGCTGACCTAGAGGACAGCGGCGGGGGGTACACTCAGAAAGAGCAATTCGGCCGCAAATTACGCAAATGGGTCAGTCAGTTAGGCAGAGCCCGCAGGTCACCGGCCGGGTGAACCGGAGACTGACACGAAGTCCTTGTCTATTTGCGTCTATTTGCGTTCATTTGCGGCTCAACTGCCTTTCTTGGGATACCGGGTGTAAGCACAAACCCCGAGGGCCCGATCAGGACTCTGGAACGACCTCGACCTTGAGGGTGCCCACCACGTCCGCATGCAGGTGGATGGCGATCTCGTAGTGGCCGACGGTGCGCAGCGGGCCGCTGGGCAGACGCACCTGATGCTTCTCGATGACCAACCCCACCTCGCGGGCCGCCGCGGCGATGTCGCCGGTGCCCACGGAGCCGAACAGACGACCCTCGTCACCGGACTTGCGGGCGATGCTGACCGCCAGGTCGTCAAGGCGCAGTTTGTCCTCCTCGGCGCGGGCCACGGCGGCCTCCGCCTCGCGCTCCAGTTCGGCGCGGCGCTCCTCGAAGGCCTTCAGGTTGGCCTCCGTGGCCGAGGCGGCATAGCCGCCGGGGATCAGGTAATTGCGCCCGTAGCCCGGACGCACCGAGACCTTCTCGCCCAGGGCGCCGAGGTTCGGGACCTTCTTCAACAGGATGACTTCCATTGGGTTATCCCCCAAAAAGTATTAAGACACCGCGTTCAGGACCCAGGAGCCGCGCGGCGCGCGACCCGGGCCCGAACGTCCAACCAGAGGTCGGCAAACCCGAGGCCCAGGACTAGGACCTCCGCATAGGGCATGGCGACCACCAGCAATACATAGAGCGCAATCAGCCAACCGGCCCCGGCACCCAGGGTATGCCGCACCCCGTGGGCCACCGCCAGGCCCTGAATCAACAGCAGCGGCACCAGCAGCAACAACAGTTCAAAGCCCCACAGGGATTCCGGCTGCCAGAGCCGCAGCCCGATCAGGGCCAGGGCCGCAAAGCCGATGCCCTGGGGCAGGCGCAGTTCGCGAAACTCGGCCCCGAAGCCCCCGGGGTTGTACAGGACCGCCTGCCACCAGCGCCCCAGGAACAGGGCCAGCAGGAACTGGACGTAGAGGCTCGCGGCAAAGGCCCCAGTCATCCAGCGTGCCAGGGCCTCGACCAGGGCCCGACTGTCCGCCTCGGCAAGGGTCCCGCCCTCGACCAGACCGGCGCGCAGCGGCTCCATCAACTGCGACCAGAGGGCCGCCGGGTCCGCCGTCCCCAGGTGTATCCCCACCAGGATCAGGAGCCCCAGCAGGGCCGCCCCCAGTACCGTCAGGGACAGGCTGCGGCTGGTCCGGAGCAACAGGGCCAGGGCCCAGGCCGGTGCCCACAGGACCATCAGGAAGCCCAAGGCCGGCCAGGGTGAGCCCAGGGCCAGCCAGGCCAGGGCCCCGCTCCCGAGGGCGCTGATCCCGGCCACCATCAGGCCCTCCCGGACCCCCTGACGCAGGGTCGCCAGGGCTACCACCGCGGAACTGATCACCGCCACCAGGGGCAGCATCAGGGACAATACCGCAGCCCCTGCCGCCGCCAGGGCGGCCTGGGAGCGGCCTTGCATGGCAAAGCCGGCCAGGGAACGCATGGTGTAGGGCCCTTGGGGACAGGCCGGCGTCCGCCCGGCCCCGTCCCGGGACCGGGAAGACCGACGCCTGTCAGTGACCGTCGGTGTAGGGCAGCAGGGCAAGGTAGCGGGCGCGTTTGACGGCGTCGGCCAACTGGCGCTGATACTTGGCGGAGGTCCCGGTGATGCGGCTCGGGACTATCTTGCCCGACTCGCTCACATAGGACTTGAGCAGGTTGAGATCCTTGTAGTCGATCTCACTGATGCCCTCGGCGGAGAAGCGGCAAAAGCGCTTGCGGCGGAAAAAGCGTGACATGGAGTGCCTCCGAAACTGGATTGAGTGCGCTGCGGGACTGTCAGACGACCAGGCAGACGACCGATCAGCCGTCGTCGCGGTCGCGGCGGCGCGGACGCTCGTCGCGGTCGCCACGGTCGCCACGGTCACCGCGATCGTCGTCGCGGTCGCGACGGCGCGGACGCTCGTCGCCGTCGAGGCCCTCGCCCATCTCGCGCTCTTCGCCGCCCTTGAGCAGGGGCGAGGGTTCGGTGACCGGGGCGTCGCGGCGGACAATCAGATTGCGCAGCACCGCATCGTTGTAGCGGAAGGCGCCCTCGAGCTCCTCCAGGGCCTCCGCATCGCACTCGATGTTCATGAGCACGTAGTGGGCCTTGTGGACCTTGTTGATGGGATAGGCCAGTTGACGCCGGCCCCAGTCCTCGAAGCGGTGGATGACGCCACCGCGCTTCTCGATGTTGCTGCGATAGCGCTCGACCATCGCAGGGACCTGCTCGCTCTGGCTCGGGTGAACCAGAAACACCACTTCGTAATGACGCATGAATGCCCCTTTCGGTTTAGACAGCCTCCCGCAAGGCAAGGACTTGGGCGGTGAGGCAAGGAGTACGCCCCCGTTTCGGGGGACCGCGCATTATACGCAGGCAGCCGCCCAGGTCAAAGCACCTCGGAGCCGGTCCAGCCCTGACGCACGAACCTGGCACCCCCCTCTCATCGGACGGCCGAGGGTGCTG
>DYRB01000283.1 GCA_020718945.1 Lamprocystis purpurea
CGGCGCTCCCACGGTGGGCCTCCCGGTCGGACCCACACCTAATGCAGACATAGCCAGCAGAAACGCCGACGGGGCCTCGCGGCCCCGTCGGCGTTTCTTTGTCGGCCGGGCGGACCCGGCCTTGGCGCTTACAGGATGTAACCGCGCTCGTCGTGCTCGGAGAGGTCGAGACCCTGGACCTCACCTTCCTCAGACACCCGCAGCCCGATGATGACGTCGATCACCTTGAGGATGATGAAGCTCGCCACAGCGGTGTAGACCAGGGTCACCAGGACGCCCTTGCCCTGCACCATGACCTGGCCGGCGATGGTCATGCCCTCGGCCAGGCCCTTGCCGCCCAGGGCTGCGTCGGCGAAGACGCCGGTCAGCATAGCGCCGACGATGCCGCCCACCGCATGGACGCCGAACACGTCCAGGGCGTCGTCGTAGCCGAACATGCGCTTGATCTTGGTGGAGGCGAAGAAGCAGACGATGCCGGAGGCGGCGCCTATGGCCAGGGCACCCATGGGGCCGGCGGTGCCGGCGGCCGGGGTGATGGCGACCAGGCCGGCGACAGCGCCAGTGGCTATACCCAGGACGCTGGGCTTACCGTGGGCGGTCCATTCCGCGAACATCCACATCAGGGCCGCAGCGGCGGTGGCGATCTGGGTGGTCAGCATGGCCATGCCGGCGCTGCCGTCGGCCGCCACGGCACTACCCGCGTTGAAGCCGAACCAGCCCACCCACAGCATGGAGGCGCCGATGACGGTGTAGGTCAGGTTGTGCGGGGGCATGGCAGTGGTCGGATAACCCTTGCGCTTGCCCAGGACCAGGGCCGCCACCAGGCCGGCGACACCTGCGTTGATGTGCACCACGGTGCCGCCGGCGAAGTCCAGCACGCCCCAGTCCCACATCAGGCCGCCGTCGCCGCTCCAGACCATGTGGGCGATGGGGGCATAGACCAGGGTGAACCAGATCCCCATGAACCATAGCAGGGCAGAGAACTTCATACGCTCGGCGAAGGCGCCGACGATCAGGGCCGGGGTGATGATGGCGAAGGTCATCTGGAAGGTGGCGAAGACCGACTCGGGGATGGTCAGGGTCAGGCTCTCCCGGGTCAGCCCGGCGAAGAAGGCCTTGTCCAGGCCGCCGATGAAGGAGTTCAGGTTCACGACCCCCTTCTCCATGCCGGCCACCGAGAACGCCAGGCTGTAGCCGTACAGGCTCCACAGGATGGTCACCAGGGCGGTGATGGCGAAGCACTGCATGAGAATGGACAGGACGTTCTTGGCACGGACCAGGCCGCCGTAGAACAGGGCCAGCCCGGGGATGGTCATGAACAGGACCAGGGCCGTGGAGGTGAGCATCCAGGCGGTGTTGCCGGCATCCAGGGTGGGCGCCGGGGCGGCCTCCTGGGCCAGGGCCAGGGCGGGCAGGAACAGCAGGGCGCCGAATAGACCCGTGCTACGGGACAGGGCCTTGCCGACGGGCTTTGAGGTGAGGTGCATCTTGGGGGTCTCCGTGGCTGGGCTCACAGGGCGTCCGGACCGGTCTCGCCGGTACGGATGCGGGTGACCTGCAACAGGTCGTAGACGAAGATCTTGCCGTCGCCGATCTTGCCGGTGCGGGCGGCGGCGGTGATGGCCTCGATGACCTTTTCCACCAGGCCGTCGTCCACGGCGATCTCGACCTTGATCTTGGGCAGGAAATCGACCACGTACTCGGCCCCGCGGTAGAGCTCGGTGTGGCCCTTCTGGCGCCCGAAGCCCTTCACCTCGATGACGGTGATGCCCGAGACGCCGACGTCCGAGAGGGCCTCACGCACGTCGTCCAGCTTGAACGGCTTGATGATGGCTGCGACTAACTTCATAGCGAAGACTCCTTAAGTGTTGGGGGTGCGGTCGGGGCTGTGCCCCGACCGGGCCTGGGTGCTTGGGATCAGAATGCCTTGGAGATGGTGAAGACGGCGGTGCTGCCGCAGTCGAAGGGGCTGACGCAGGCGTCGGTCTGGGTGCGGTCGATCCAAGCGACGGAGAAGCCGAAGCCGCCAAACTCGCGGGAGATCGCCACGCTGTAGTCTTCGTAGTTGACGAAGCCGAGGTCGCCGGTGAACTGGTTCCAGCCGTAGTGACCGGTCAGGGTGACCTCGTAGGGGAGCGGCACCGCCACCGTCAGGTCGTAGTACCAGGACTCCCCGTCGCCGTACCAGTTGTCGCTGTAGTTGGCGGTGAACTTGGGCGTCAGGTAGGTCAGGTCGTAGCTCAGGGCCAGGTGGAACTCGTTGGTGTTGTTGTCTTCGGTGTTGGTCTGCGGGTACTCGTAGCGCAGGTAGCCCAGGTCCACACCCAGCTTGTCGAAGGTCTGGGCCCAACCGATCTTCAGGTCCAACTCCATGCTGGCACCGTCGTAGCCCGGGGCCGAGAGGCTGACCCACTCGGCATTCAGATTGGTCTCGTCGGTGAGGACGGGCACCCCGGTGGAGTTGTCCACGTAGTACCCCGTCCCCGAGGAGCTGTCCACGTTGGAGGCCCAGACGCCGGCGTAGAGACCGATGGGGGTGTAGCTGTAGTCGAAGCCGCCCTGGATGGCGGGGCCGTTGCCGGTCTGGCTGACGCCGCGGAACATGTAATTGGTCGTCAGGGCCACATTGGCCGTGAAGGCATGCACCGGCGTCTCCTCAGCACGGGCGGAGGCGCTGCCCAGGGAGGCGATCAGGAGGGCGCCGGTGGCGCAGGCGGTGCCGAGTTGTCTTGGGTTCATAGTCGATTACCTGTCGGTCTTGCTGTTGGACTGCTTGTGTTCGAAGCCGGCAGCGCCCGAGGGCCGCGCGCTCGGGGTTCGAGGTGCTACGGGATTCGTGTTGCAGGAGACGTGCCAAGGGTGCCGATCCGCGGAAAAGCAACAGACGGAGGCGGTGTGTGGCGCATTAGCCACGAGGCAGCGGCACCATCAGCGCCCCCTAATGTATCAGGGGCATAGCCGGGACGCACCGAAACAGTGCGGTGGGTTCGAGGCGGCCATGACCCCATTCGGGCGGGTATACTCGCCCAAGTCCCATTCACCAGCCCCAGCGGACCCTTACAGCATGTTGGAACCCAAGCATTTCGACGCCTTCACCACGCGCCTGGCCGGCAGCCTGCCCAAGGGGCTCCAGGCCCTGCAGTCGGACATTCAGCGCAACCTGCGCGCCTCCCTGGAGGCCGGCCTGACCAAGCTCGACCTGGTCACCCGGGAGGAATTCGACGTGCAGGCGGCGGTCCTGGCGCGCACCCGGGAAAAGCTCGCGGCCCTGGAGGCACGGGTAGCGGAGTTGGAGCGCCTCGCCGCCACCGCGGCGCCGCCCTACGACCGGGCCCCCGGGGCCTGATCCTCGGCCCGGAGTGAGTCTCTGCGTCCTGTACAGCCGGGCCCGGGAGGGGATCTCAGCCCCAGCGGTGACCGTCGAGGTCCACCTGGCCTCAGGGCTGCCGGCCATGTCCATGGTCGGGCTGCCGGAGCTGGCGGTGAAGGAGAGCAAGGACCGGGTCCGCGGGGCCCTGCTCAATGCCCGGTTCCGGTTCCCCGCCGGGCGGGTGACCATCAACCTGGCCCCGGCGGACCTGCCCAAGGAGGGCGGGCGCTTCGACCTGCCCATCGCCATCGGCATCCTCGGCGCCTCGGGGCAAGTCCGCACCCAGGCCCTGGGGGGCTGCGAGTTCATCGGCGAGTTGGCCCTGTCCGGGGACCTGCGCCCGGTCACCGGGGTGATCCCGGCGGCGGTGGCGGTGCGCGACGCCGGGCGCACCCTGGTCCTGCCGGCGGAGAACGCGGCCGAGGCGGCCCTGGTCAGCGGGCTCGACATCCGCCCGGCACACCGCTTGCTGGAGGTCTGCGAACACCTGAACGGGGTCACGGAACTGCCCCGCCAGCCCCCCCTGGAGGGGGTGCCGCCGCGCCGGGACGGCCCCGACCTGTGCGACGTGCGCGGCCAGGAGCACGCCAAGCGGGCCCTGGAGGTGGCCGCCGCCGGGGCCCACAGCCTGCTGTTCGTCGGCCCGCCGGGGACCGGCAAGTCCATGCTGGCGAGCCGACTGCCCGGCATACTGCCGGAGCTGTCCGAGGCCGAGGCCCTGGAGGCCGCGGCGGTGCGCTCGGTGAGCGGGATGGATGCCTTCGACCCGGCGCGCTGGCGGGAGCGGCCCTTCCGCTCCCCCCATCACACCGCCTCGGGGGTGGCCCTGGTGGGGGGCGGCAGCAACCCGCGGCCTGGGGAGGTGTCCCTCGCCCACCTGGGGGTGCTGTTCCTGGACGAGTTTCCCGAGTTCGACCGGCGGGTCCTGGAGGTCCTGCGCGAGCCCCTGGAGTCCGGGCACATCCATATATCCCGGGCGGCGCGCCAGGCGGAGTTCCCGGCGCGCTTCCAGTTGGTGGCGGCCATGAACCCCTGCCCCTGCGGCTACCTGGGTGACCCGGGGGGGCGCTGCCGCTGCACCGCGGACCAGGTGGCCCGCTACCGGGCGCGCATCTCCGGGCCCCTGCTGGACCGCATCGACCTGCATGTGGAGGTCCCGCGCCTGGCCCCGGGCCGGCTCAGCGGGGGCGACCCGGGGGAGCCCAGCGCGGCGGTGCGGGCCCGGGTGGAGGCGGCCCTGGCCCTGGCGGTGGCGCGCAGCGGTAAGCCCAACGGGGCCCTGAGCACGGCCGAGGTCAACCGCCACTGCCCCCTGGACGCGGCGGGGCGCAACCTGATGGAGCAGGCCATGGCCCGCCTGGGGCTCTCGGCGCGGGCCTATCACCGGGTCATCAAGGTGGCGCG
>DYRB01000284.1:0-1348 GCA_020718945.1 Lamprocystis purpurea
GCTCCCACGGTCGGCCTCCCGGTCGAACCAACACCTAATGCAGACATAGCCAATTCCTAACCCCCTTTTGAACTCTTGGCCATCGAGGTACCGCATGAACAGACTGGCACGCTTCGCCGGGGCCTGGCTCCACGGGGACACCACCCCCGACCCAGCCCTGGGCCCGCCCCCCCAGGGCGACGAGGCCCGGGTCGAGTGCATGGATGCCCAAGAACTGCGCGAGCCCATCATCGAGGCCCTGCGCCAGGTCCACGACCCCGAGATCCCGGTCAACATCTATGACCTGGGGCTCATCTACGACATCGGCATTGCAGACAACGGCGACACCCACATCGACATGACCCTGACTGCACCGGCCTGCCCGGTGGCGGGGATGATGCCGGTCATGGTCAAAGATGCCCTGACCCAGGTGGAGGGGGTGGGGGCGGTCAGGGTGGATCTGGTGTGGGACCCGCCCTGGTCCCAGGACCGGATGTCGGACGAGGCCAGGCTCCAGCTCGGGCTCATGTGACCGACGTGGCCCGGGCCCTGGGGGTCCCGGGTGCGGACCTGGACTCCGCGCCAGACTGACCCACATCGCGGGTTGTGCCGATGGGACCCGGCGCGATTGATCTTTGCGGCCAGATAGGAAAGGATAATGGCGCCTTTCCTTCCAACGAGATCACCCAGATCCGGTGACGCCCATGCCAAAGATCAGAGTCATGCTGGTGGACGACCACCAACTCGTCCGCGCCGGGATCCGCCGCATCCTGGAAGAGCCCGGGGACATCGAAGTGGTCGCCGAGGCCTCCGACGGTGAGGAGGCCCTGCGCCTGGCTCGGCATGTCCAGGCCGACGTGGTGCTGATGGACATCAGCATGCCCGGGGGCATGGGCGGTATCGAGGCGACCCGGCGCATTCTGCGGGTGCGCCCCGAGATCCGGGTCATTGCCCTGACCATCATGGACGACGACCCCTTCCCGGCCCGCCTCCACGAGGCCGGGGCCCTGGGCTACCTGACCAAGGGGTGCCCGGCCTCGGAAATGCTTGAAGCGGTCCATGTGGTCATGCGCGGCCTGCCCTACATAGACGCCGGCATGGCCCGCAAGCATATGCAGGCGACCTGGAACCGGGGCGACCAGAACCCCTTCCGGGACCTGTCGGCGCGGGAGATGCAGGTGGCCCTGATGACCCTGGACGGCTGTGCCACCCAGGCAATCTCCGATGGCCTGTGCGTCAGCCCCAAGACGGTGAGCACCTACCGCCAGCGCATATTCGAGAAGCTCGGGGTCAAGAACGACGTGGAGCTGACCCGGCTCGCCTACCGCTTCGGCTTTCTCAAGGACGGGGCTGAGGAGCAGCCCTGAGC
>DYRB01000284.1:1448-4759 GCA_020718945.1 Lamprocystis purpurea
TCGCCTGCCGCCAGTGCCCGCGCCTGGTCGCCTTCCTGGCCCAGGTCCGCGCCGGGCACCCCGGCTACCACTGCGCCCCGGTCCCGCCCTTCGGCGACCCCCAGGCACGCCTGCTGCTGGTCGGGCTGGCCCCGGGGATGCACGGGGCCAACGCCAGCGGTCGGCCCTTCACCGGGGACTTCGCCGGCATACTGCTCTACCAGACCCTGCATCGCTTTGGCTTCGGCAGCGCCCCCGAGTCCCGGGCCCTGGACGACGGCCTGGTGTTGACCGATTGCCGCATCACCAATGCGGTCAAGTGCCTGCCACCCCAGAACAAGCCAAGCACCGACGAGGTGCGGACCTGCAACCCCTACCTGGCCGCCGAACTGGCCGGTCTGCCCGCCGACGGCCTGGTCCTGGCCCTGGGGGCCCTGGCCCATGGGGCCGTGCTGCGGGCCCTGGGGCTCAAGCCGGGCGCCTGCCCCTTCGGTCACGGGGCCGAGCATGCCCTGACGGGGGGGCTGCGCCTCATCGACTCGTACCATTGCAGCCGCTACAACACCCAGACCCGGCGGCTGACCGAGGCCATGTTCCAGGCCGTATTCGCCCGCGCCAGGGCCCTGCTGGCCTAGGCTCGCGGCATGTCCGAGATCGACCTGCGGGCACTGGTGCGGGGCCTGCCCACCGGCCCCGGCGTCTACCGCATGCAGGACGGCCAGGGCAAGGTGCTGTATGTCGGCAAGGCCAAGGACCTCAAGCGGCGGGTGGGGAGCTACTTCTCCCGGGCCCTGAACGGGCGCCTGCTGTCTATGGTCTCCCAGGTGGCCAACATCGAGGTCACGGTCACCCGCACCGAGGGCGAGGCCCTGCTGCTGGAGAGCAACCTCATCAAGACCCTGCAGCCGCGTTACAACGTGCTGCTGCGCGACGACAAGAGCTACCCCTACATCTATCTGTCCACCCAGGACCCCTTCCCGCGGCTGGCCTTCTACCGCGGTTCGCGCAAGGGCCAGGGGCGTTTTTTCGGGCCCTACCCCAGCGCCTGGGCGGTGCGCGAGACCCTGCAACTGCTCCAGAAGCTGTTCCCGGTGCGCCAGTGCGAGGACAGCTTCTTCCGCAACCGCTCCCGGGCCTGCCTCCAGTACCAGATCAAGCGCTGTAGCGGGCCCTGCGTGGACCTGGTGAGCGAGGCGGACTATGCCGCCGACGTGGACCATACCATCAAGTTCCTCGACGGCCGGGCGGGGGAGGTGGTGGACGAACTGGCCGCCGCCATGGAGCGGGCCGCCGCCGCCCTGGAATTCGAGCGGGCCGCGGTATTGCGCGACCAGATCCTCACCCTGAGGCGCATCCAGGAGCGCCAGTACGTGAGCGGCGACGGCGGTGACCTGGACATAGTCGCCGCCGCCCAGGAGGGGGGGCAGAGCTGCGTGCAGGTCTTCTTCGTGCGCAACGGGCGCAACCTGGGCAACAAGGCCTTCTTCCCCCAGACCCCGGAGGGGACGGACCTGTCGGCCCTGCTGTCGGCCTTCCTCGCCCAGTTCTATGTGGACAAGCCGGTCCCCCCGGAGATAGTCCTGGGGGCCGAGGTAGAGGACCAGGCCCTCCTTGAGACCGCCCTGAGCGAGCGGGCCGGGCGCAAGGTGAGCCTGCGCCCCCGGGTGCGGGGCGAGCGCGCCCGCTGGCTGGACATGGCCCGGGGCAACGCCCTGGTGGCCCTGCGTGCCCGCCTGGGCAGCCAGGCCGGCTATGCCGCCCGGCTGGAGGCCCTGCGCGACGCCCTGGACCTGGAGGAGTCCCCCCAACGCATGGAGTGCTTCGACATCAGCCACACCGGCGGGGAGCGTACCGTCGCCTCCTGCGTGGTGTTCAACGCCGAGGGCCCGGCCAAGTCGGACTATCGCCGCTTCAACATCGAGGGCATTACCCCGGGGGACGACTACGCCGCCCTGCACCAGGCCTTGACGCGGCGCTACACCCGGGTCAAGTCGGGCGAGGTCCCCTTCCCGGACCTGCTGTTTATCGACGGCGGTCGTGGCCAGCTCGGGTCCGTGGCCGAGGCCCTGCAAGACCTGGGGGTCCTGGAGGGGGTCGAGCTGGTCGGTGTTTCAAAGGGGCCTGACCGACGCCCAGGGACCGAGCAGCTTTGGTTGTTGGGCCGGGAGGCGGCCGTTATACTGCCCGCCGATTCCCCCGCGCTGCACCTTATCCAGCAGATCCGCGACGAGGCCCACCGCTTCGCCATCACCGGTCACCGCCAGCGCCGCGCCAAGGCGCGCACCACCTCGGTGCTGGAAGGCATCGCCGGGGTCGGCCCGAAGCGACGCCAGACCCTGCTGCGCCAGTTCGGCGGTCTCCAGGGCCTGGCCCGGGCCGGAGTGGAAGACCTGGCCCGGGTCGAGGGCATCAGCCGCCAACTGGCGAGCGACATCTACGCGGCCTTGCACCCAGATGTGATCGGGGACTGACGGATGTGGAACATACCCAACCTGCTGACCCTGCTGCGCATCGCCCTGATACCGGTGTTTGTGCTGGTGTTCTATCTGCACGCCCCCTGGGCCAGGCCGGTGGCCGCGGCCATCTTCACCATTGCCGCGGTCACCGACTGGCTCGACGGCCACCTGGCCCGGCGCTGGGAGCAGACCTCGCCCCTGGGGGCCTTCCTCGACCCGGTGGCGGACAAGCTCATGGTCGCCGTGGCCCTGGTCTTCCTGGTCCAGGTGGACCCGCGGCCCCTGCTGGCGCTGGCGGCGGCGGTCATCATAGGCCGGGAGATCACCGTCTCGGCGCTGCGCGAGTGGATGGCAGAGATCGGGGCCCGCTCCCATGTGGCCGTGTCCTGGACCGGCAAGGTCAAGACCGCGGCCCAGATGGTGGCCATCATCCTGCTCATCCTGCGCGGGCCCCTGTTCGGGGTGCCCATCTACGGCCTGGGGATGGTGCTGCTCTATGTGGCCGCCGCCCTGACCCTATGGTCCATGTTCCTCTACCTGCGCGCCGCCTGGCCCAGCCTGTCCAGTTCGCACCATCCTGGCCAGGGCAGGCGGTAAGAAAGCTGCAATCTCCGGCTTGACAGACCGCCGCCGCTCCGTAAAATAACGGCTCTTCCAGCGGGAATAGCTCAGTGGTAGAGCACAACCTTGCCAAGGTTGGGGTCGCGAGTTCGAGCCTCGTTTCCCGCTCCAAATTGCCGTCCAGACGGCGCCCCCCAAAGCCCCGCTGACGCGGGGCTTTGTCTTTACGGCCCCGCTGACGCGGGGCTTTGTCTTTGGCGCTGTCTGCATTAGCTGTTGGGGATGGCCAAGTCATTGAAGTGGCGGGTATTGCCG
>DYRB01000285.1 GCA_020718945.1 Lamprocystis purpurea
CCCCGGGCCAGGCCCTGGTGCTCTACCGCGGCGACGAGTGCCTGGGGGGTGGGGTCATCGATCTTGCGCACCCCTGGCGCGGAGCGGGCCTGCCAGGGTCGGCGGCTGGCGGAGATTGATTCGACAGGATTAACAGGATTTCTCAGGATTAACAGGATGCTTTTTTGTTGGCTCTGTCTGCATTCGCAGTTAGGGATGTCCAAGTCATCGAAGCGGCAGGCACTGCCGTGGGAGCGGCGCCTCGCCGCGACGGGGCCATGGACCAGCCTCCGGGCTCGCTGCGCTTCGCCCGGTCGCGCCGGGGCGGCGCTCCCACGGGGGGCCTCCGGTTCGAACCAACACCTGATGCCGACATGCCCTTCTGATTCGGCCCCAAGGCACTTCCCACCACGACAATCCGCTTGCGCCGTCGCCCCGGCAGGATGCCCGGGCCCAAGGCCACTGACGGAACACCGCGTACAGACCTCACCGCACCGGCTTTATGCCCTTCAAGAAATCCTGTCAATCCTGAAAAATCCTGTTAATCCTGTCCATTTACCCGCCGACAACTCCGCGGCCAAGGGGATTTCCCATGAGCTACACCGACCAGGACCGACTGATCGCCTTCGCGGGCATCTACCAGGCCGCCTACTGCGTCCGCCAGATCGCCCGCCACGGCACCGTGGACACCCGCATCATGGAACCCTGCATCTACAGCCTGTTCCAGATCGACACCCCCAGCGTGGCCGCCGCCTTCGGCCCCCCCGGGGCCGTGGCCAGCGGGGCGCGCCAGATCGTCGCCCAACTCACCGCCGGGTCCAACGGCGGGCCGCCCCGGGACCAGGAACTGCTCAAGTACGTGGTCACCCTGATCAAGCTGGAGGGGGCCCTGTCCCGGCGGCCGGACATGCTGGCGACCATCCACACCGGCATCGAGGCGCTGACCCTGGCCCGGGACGACCGGCCCCTGCTCGACCCGGGCCTGCTGGCCTCGCTCGCCACCATCTACAGCGACACCGTCAGCCGCCTGTCCCCCCGGGTCATGGTCAGCGGCGAACCCCTGCACCTGGACAACAAGGACAACCAGGCCCGCATCCGCGCCGCGCTGCTGGGCGGGGTACGCGCCGCCCTGCTGTGGCGCCAGGTCGGCGGGCGCCGGTGGCAGATCCTGTTCAGCCAGCGCCAACTGCTGGAGTCCGCCCGCGGCTACCTGGCCTCGGCGGTCCTCGGCTGAACCCGACACCCGCAGCCCCAAGCCCCCCAACCCAAAGCTTTGTATAGCCCCGGCCGGGTCGCGCCCCGATTTCCCCAGGGTATAGAATCCAGGTCGGTCTCAGATTCAACTTCCAGGCAATACGCGGAGTCACCCCATGCACGACAGCTTCCAGTCCAGGTCCCAACTCCAGGTGGGCGGCAAGGCCTTCGAGATCTTCCGCGTCCCGGCCCTGCCGGGTACCGAACGCCTGCCCTTCTCCCTCAAGATCCTGCTGGAAAACCTGCTGCGCAACGAGGACGGCGTCACCGTCACCCGCGACGACATCCAGGCCCTGGCCGCCTGGGACCCCAAGGCCGAGCCCTCCCGGGAGATCCAGTACCGCCCCGCCCGGGTGCTGATGCAGGACTTCACCGGCGTCCCCGCCGTGGTGGACCTGGCGGCCATGCGCGACGCCATGCAGGCCCTGGGCGGCGATCCGAAGAAGATCAACCCCTTGCAGCCGGCGGAGCTGGTCATAGACCACTCGGTCCAGGTCGATTGGTTCGGCAGTGACGATGCCTTCGCCAAGAACGCCGAGCTGGAGTTCGAGCGCAACCAGGAGCGCTATCAGTTCCTCAAGTGGGGCCAGAACGCCCTGGACGGCTTCAAGGTGGTCCCGCCGGACACCGGCATAGTCCACCAAATCAACGTCGAGTACCTGGCCCGGGTGGTCTTCCCCAAGCCCATGAACGGCGTCACCCAGGCCTATTTTGACACCTGCGTGGGGACAGACTCCCACACCACCATGGTCAACGGCATCGGTGTGCTCGGCTGGGGCGTGGGCGGCATCGAGGCCGAGGCGTCCATGCTCGGCCAGCCGGTCTCCATGCTGGTCCCCCAGGTGGTCGGCTTCCGCCTCACCGGGGCCCTGAGAGAGGGGGTCACCGCCACCGACCTGGTCCTGACCATCGTGGATATGCTCCGAAAGCACGGGGTGGTGGGCAAATTCGTGGAGTTCTACGGGCCCGCCATCGGCACCCTGCCCATGGGCGAGCGCTCCACCATCGCCAACATGGGGCCAGAGTACGGCGCCACCTGCGGCCTGTTCCCGGTGGACCAGGTGACCCTCGACTACCTGCGCCTGACCGGCCGCTCCGAGGACCAAGTCGCCCTGGTCGAGGCCTATGCCAAGGCCCAAGGGGTCTTCCACAGTGCCGACGCCGCCGAGGCCGAGTATTCCTCTACCCTGGGCCTGGATCTCGGCAGTGTGGTCCCGTCCCTGGCCGGCCCCAAGCGGCCCCAGGACCGGGTCGAGCTGACCGCCATGGCCGAGCACTTCCCCAAGGCCCTGGCGGCGCTGAAGAAGGAGCGCAACATCCCCGACAAGGGGCCGGTCCAGACCCAGATCGACGGCCAGGCGGTAGAGATCAAGGACGGCTCCATCGTCGTCGCCGCCATCACCTCCTGCACCAACACCTCCAACCCCTCGGTCATGATCGGCGCCGGGTTGGTGGCCAAGAAGGCCGCCGCCCTGGGGCTCAAGCGCGCCCCCTGGGTCAAGACCTCGCTCGGCCCCGGGTCCATGGCCGTGACCCGCTACCTGGAGCGCGCCGGCCTCATCGAGCCCCTCAAGACCCTGGGCTTCCACAACGTCGGCTATGGCTGCACCGTGTGCATCGGCAACACCGGGCCATTGCCCGCGCCGGTGTCCAAGGCCATCGCCGACCATGACCTGTGCGCCGTGTCCATCCTCTCGGGCAACCGCAACTTCGAGGGTCGGGTCCACGCCGAGGTCCGCATGAACTACCTGGCGAGCCCCCCCCTGGTGGTCGCCTACGCCATCGCCGGGCGCATCGACATAGACCCCTACAAGGACCCGCTGACCACGGACGCCTCGGGCAAGCCCGTGTACCTCAAGGACATCTGGCCGACCCAGGCGGAGATCGACGCGGCCATCGCCGCCAACGTCACCGTCGCCGAGTTCACCGGGGCCTACGCCGATGTCTTCGCCGGCGACGCCCGCTGGCAGTCCCTGGCCGCCCCCACCAGCCAGACCTACGACTGGCCCGAGTCCACCTACATCAAGAACCCGCCCTACTTCGAGGGCATGACCATGGAGGTCGGCGAGGCTGGCGACATCCACGGGGCCCGCTGCCTGGCGGTCCTGGGCGACTCCATCACCACCGACCACATCTCCCCCGCCGGGTCCATCAAGCCCGACTCCCCCGCCGGCAAGTACCTGATCGCCAAGGGTGTGGAGAAGAAGGACTTCAACAGCCTGGGGAGCCGCCGCGGCAACCACGAGGTCATGATGAGAGGGACCTTCGCCAACATCCGGCTGCGCAACTTGCTGGCCCCGGGGACCGAGGGCGGGGTGACAGTCCACCAGCCGAGCGGCACGCCCCTGTCCATCTTCGATGCGGCCATGCAGTACCAGGCCGAGGGGACCCCGGTCATAGTCCTGGCCGGCAAGGAATACGGCTCCGGCTCGTCCCGGGACTGGGCCGCCAAGGGCCCGCGCCTGCTGGGCGTGCGGGCGGTGATCGCCGAGAGCTACGAGCGCATCCACCGTTCCAACCTGGTCGGCATGGGCATATTGCCCCTGGAGTTCCTGGACGGGGCCAACGCCCAGTCCCTGGGCCTGACCGGCGCCGAGACCTTCGACATCGTCGGCCTCAAGAATGCCGAGGCTAAGGAGGTCGAGGTCTTGGCGACCGCTGCGGACGGGTCCGTCACTGCCTTTACCGCAAAGGTTCGGATCGACACGCCTAATGAGGTGGATTACTACAGGCATGGGGGGATACTTCAGTACGTGCTGCGGAAGCTGGCGAGCTGATCGGCATGATGCCCCCGCCCCCCATTGCCGGGGGGGCGGGGGATGCCGGAACGGGCCAGGATCAGGCCCAGGCGGGAACCGCCGACATGACTCGACCCGAGGCTAGGAGTACCCTCACCCTGACCATGCCCGAGTTAAGGAGGTTCGCACCATGCAAGTCAGCCTTGCCGAAGCCGAGACCCAGCTCCCCCGCCTGATCCGCGCCGCCCTTGCTGGCGACGAGGTCATCATCGCCGAACAGGGCTGCCCCTCGGTGCGGTTAGTCCCGGTCCAAACCACCACCGGCAAACGTCACCCCGGCGCTTGGTCCCACCTTCCCCAAGCCGCTGAGGACTGGGATAGTGCGGCGTTCAACCGCGAGATCGCCCACGACCTTATGGGTGACTGATGGCCGCGCCGCGTTACCTGATCGCCACCCACATCCTCTATTACTGCACCAAGAGATTGAGGCCCAGGGTTTTCGCCTGCTGCCCATCACCCCCTTACACCTTGAGGCCCTGCGCGGGCTCGACATCCCCCACGAAGACCCCTTCGACCGCTTGCTGATCGCTACGGCGATGGCTGAGCAGTGTGTCTTTCTGACCAGAGACGCGCCAATCTTGGATTTCGCGCTGCCGTTCGTGCAACGGGCATGACTCATTGGGAATGTTGCGAGCCTGGCCCGTTTGATTCCGCTTGGGGATGTTGCCGATGACTGTATATATAGTCAGCCTAGGCGAAAACGC
>DYRB01000286.1 GCA_020718945.1 Lamprocystis purpurea
AAATCGCCTCTCGTCCCTCGCCCCTCCAGGGCGAGGGACGAGAGGCGATGGCTACAAGAACAAAGGCACATAGGCCGAGAGCTTATGCCCCTCGTAGAGCATGCCGTTGATGCGCGCGGCCAGGCGGTCGGCGGCGGGGCGGTCCATGTCCGCGGACTCGACGATGGCAGTCACCTTGCTGGCGTCGCCCTCGCGGCTGAGCATGACGGTGGCGTTGAGGCCGGCCTTGGCGAATGCCTCCTGGAGGCCCTCCTCGGTGACTTCGGCAGGCAGGTTGCTGACCAGGATGTGCATGGGGGCTCCGATGGGGTTGGGTTGCTGACGAGCCCTGCGGTCTACCAGAGCAGCGGGGTGCGCTCTGAGGGACCGATCAGCGGCTGCAAAGGGGTCATGCCCTGGGGGCCGGCAGCGGGCTTGGTGTGGGGCTTGACGCCCTCGGCCAGGGCGCGGGTGACCAATGGGTGGAAACCGATCTGTTCGGCCATGGGCAGGTCGGTCTGGGGGATGGTGTAGACATTGATGGCCCCAGTGGAGGCCCCGCACACGGCGATGTGGTCCTGCCCGTCCTTGGCCTTGCGGCTGCCCAGGACCTCGATCTCGGCGGCGGTCAGCTCGGTGGCCATGGCCTCCAGGGCTTGCTCCTTGCCCAGGCCGCATTGCAGGGCCCCGTCGTACCTGTAGACCTCGATGGTCGGTGCGTCGAAGACCCAGACCCCGTAGCCGCCGCCGTCGGCATGCTGGGCGCTGAACAGGCTCCAGTCCGCCGCTGGGACCTCCAGGACATTCACCTCCCCGGTGGGGGCCCCGCAGCGCACCGGCACCGGTACCGGCAGCTTCTTGCGCTGGGACGAGATGACCTTGACGCCCTGGCCGCGCAGCAGGTCCGCGGCCTTGTCCGGGTCTACCCCGGGATCGGGGGTGCACTGCACCGTGCCGTTGAGTTGGTAGAGGGTGACGAGGTCGTTGGCCACGGCGACGGCGGGGGCCAGGACGGCGAGCAGGGGTAAGGTCAGGGCCAATCTCATGGGGTACTCCGATGTGCCTCTTCTAGTAATGACAGGGCCCAGGGCCGCCGCGCCATCCGTTCGCCGGGCCTGGGGAGCGCGATTCTGACCCGAGCCGGGCACCGGTGGCAAACCCGGGTGGGCCTGTGCCGCCGGGTTCGGGTCACTTGAACAGGTTGGTCAGGTCGTCCGGCGGCGCCGTCGGGGCCTGACCCCCTCCCTGGGGGACCGCCCCTGCCGGGGGCGAGCCGAAGGCCCCGTTGAGGTCGCCCGCCGCGGGTCCGCCCGGGCCCTGGGGCGGTGGTGCCAGGATCTCGACCTGGCCCGGGTCCACCACCGGGGCGTCGTCCTTGTAGACCATGACCATTTCGGGGAAGGCGATCACCAGGGCCACCATGAGGATCTGGATGAGCACAAAGGGTATGGCCCCCCAGTAGATCTGACCGGTGGTGACGGGCTCCATGGTCCGCCCGGTGAGCCTGTCCAGGTAGGGCCGGGTCGGGGCCACGCTGCGCAGGTAGAACAGGGCGAAGCCGAAGGGCGGGTGCATGAAGGAGGTCTGCATGTTGACCGCCAGCAGGACGCCGAACCACACCAGATCGATGCCGAGCTTGTCCGCCACCGGGGCCAGCAGGGGCACGACGATAAAGGCGAGTTCGAAAAAATCGAGGAAGAAGGCCAGGCCGAAGACCAGCAGGTTGACCACGATGAGGAAGCCCAGTTCGCCCCCGGGCAGCCCGGCCAGCAGGTGCTCCACCCACAGATGACCGTTGACGCCGTAGAAGGTCAGGGAAAAGACCCGGGCCCCGATCAGGATGAACATGACGAAGGCGGACAGCTTGGCCGTGCTCTCCGCGGCCTGGCGCAGCAGGGGCAGGCTCAGGCGGCGGCGGGTCATCGCCATGATCAGGGCCCCGGTGGCCCCCATGGCCCCGCCCTCGGTGGGTGTGGCGACACCCAGAAAAATGGTCCCGAGCACCAGGAAGACCAGGGCCAGCGGCGGGATCAGCACAAAGGTCACCTGTTCGGCGATGCGCGACAGGAGCCCGAGCCCGAGCAGCCGGTTGGCCAGGGCCAGGGCGAAGGCGAGGCCCATGCCCACCGCCGTGGTGACCACGATCTTGGCGTCCAATGGGGCCTCGGCCTTGTAATAGAGCTGTTCGAAGACCAGGGCCGCGGCCAGGGCCAGCCCCAGCAGCACCCACAGGGAGGGGATGCCGCTGCCGCCGTCGGGCTCGCGCAGCGTCCGGGCGGCCAGCGGTAGGGCGGGGGCCCGGTCCGGTCGGATCAGGGTCACCAGGGCCACGAAGCCGAGATACAGGGCAGTCAGTATGGCCCCCGGGATGAAGGCCCCGGCGTACATGTCCCCCACCGAGCGGCCGAGCTGGTCGGCCATGATGATCAGCACCAGGGAGGGCGGGATGATCTGGGCCAGGGTCCCGGAGGCGGCGATGACCCCACTGGCCAGGCGCCGGTCGTAGCCGTAGCGCAGCATGATGGGGAGCGAGATCAGCCCCATGGAGATCACCGAGGCGGCCACCACCCCGGTGGTCGCGGCCAGCAGGGCCCCCACCAGGATCACCGCGTAGGCCAGGCCGCCGCGCACCGGGCCGAAGAGTTGGCCTATGGTGTCGAGCAGGTCCTCGGCCATGCCGCTACGTTCCAGGATCAGCCCCATGAAGGTGAAGAAGGGGATGGCCAGCAGGGTGTCGTTGGACATGACCCCCCAGACCCGCTCCGGCAGGGCCTGGAACAAGGCCGGGTGGAGCAGACCCAACTCGACCCCCAGAAGCCCGAAGCCCAGGCCCACGGCGGCGAGCGAAAAGGCCACCGGGTAGCCGAGCAACAGGGTCAGGACCAGGGTCCCGAACATCAGGGGGGCCATGTTGGCGATAAGGAAGGCGGTCATGGCAGCGTCTCCCCCCGGGCCCGGGCAATGTCCTCGGCCAGCAGCTCCTCCGCGGTCTTGCCCTGCCCCTCGGCCCCCGGGTCCGGGCCCTGGCCGGCAAGGAAGGCGACGCGCTTGATCAGCTCCGACACCCCTTGCAGGGCGAGCAGGCCGAAGCCGAGCGGGATGAGCAGCCGCGCCGGCCACACGATCAGACCACCGGCGTTGGCGGAGACCTCCTGGCGGGCCAGGGCCTGGACGAAACCAGGCCAGCCCAGCACCGCCAGCAGCACCGCCATGGGCAGCAGGAAGAACAGGGTGCCGAAGCAGTCGATCCACACCTGGGTGCGGCGGGACAGGCGCCCGGCCACCACGTCGATGCGGACCATCTCGTTCTTGAGCAAGGTGTAGGGCGCGGCGAGCAGGAAGACCGCGGCGAACAGGTACCACTGCAACTCCAGCCAGGCGTTGGAGCTGAGATCCAGGCTGTAGCGGATCACGGCGTTGCCGGCGCTGATCAGGGTGGCGGCCAAGATCAGCCAGACCACCGAGCGGCCGATGGCGGTGTTGAGTCCGTCGATGAGGCGCGCTAGGCGCAGCAGGCCCTGCATGGGGGTCCTCCGGGGTCTGGTTCTCGGGGCCGGGCAATGATCGCACGTCTCAGGCCGCCGGTGACCAGGGTGGAGGGGTCCGCTGGACCCTTGAGTCTGGTGAGTCTGGCCCCTCCTCCAAGGCGCGGAACCTCGGCATCCAAGCGGGTTGTCGCCGAGACCGAAACACCGGGGCCAGGGTCCAGGTATGGCAAGGTCTCCGCCGCCGCCCACCCAAGCCGTCGTCCCGGCACTATGCCGGGACCCGGGGCCAGGGATGGCCGTCTCGCCGCCACAACCGATCCCACTCGGTTCCATCCCCTGAACGACCATGCCCCGCCAGCCCACCGGCTAGATCCTCGCCATCGGCACCGCGTCAGTCCACCCGACAGGCTGTCTGACGGGCCTCGCTTGATCTACCATGGTCCCCAGTTCCACCGCCTAGACGCGACCTGCTATGTCCACCGCAGCCGAAGACCTGATCCGCCACCACCGCTTCACGGTGGAGGACTATTACCGCATGGCCGAGGACGGCATCCTCGCCGAGGACGCCCGGGTGGAGTTGATCGAAGGCGAGGTGATCGAGATGCCACCGATTGGGGCACCCCATGCGTCCGTGGTCACGGACCTTCAGAACCTGCTGATCACCTCCGTCGGCGACAGGGCCATAGTCCGGGTCCAGAACCCGGTCCACCTGGGCCCGCACAACGAACCCCAGCCGGACATCGCCCTGGTGAGGCCACCGGCCGCTCAATATCGCGCCCGCCACCCGGGGCCATTGGATATCCTGCTCCTGATCGAGGTCGCCGAATCCAGCCTGCGCCTGGATCGGGACCTCAAACTCGGGGTCTACGCCCGCAGTGGCGTCCCGGAGGTCTGGCTGGTGGATCTGAGGGGCAGCGGCATCCTGTGCTACCGCTCCCCTGGCCCGGCGCGGTACCGCGAGTCCGGACCCCCGACCGACCTGGGTTCAGTCCCGGTCCCCGGCCTGCCGGGCCTTCTCCTGGACCTCTCCGCGCTCTTGTAAACGGCTGTCCCCGGAATTCGGCTTCAGTCACTGTTTGGCCACGTCAGAATCGCCTCTATTGGCTCAGCTTGCTCGACCAGCGCAAGCAGCGGGCCTGCGATTACTACATGCACCCACGCCTCCCATGACATCTCCAGTTTCGTGCGGTCAACGGCGATCTGGTCTTTCCTCAGTATCTCGGCAAGGACGCTGTCGATTTCATCGGCCGTCTCAGCGTCGATGCG
>DYRB01000287.1 GCA_020718945.1 Lamprocystis purpurea
ACCTTCTGCGGCATGCGCCCCATGCGCAGCCTGCCCTTCCAGGTGGTGTGCATCCTCGGCCTGAACGACGGGGTCTTCCCCCGCCCGGACCGGCCCCTGGAATTCGACCTGATGCGCCGCGCCTGGCGCCCGGGGGACCCGCGCAAGGGCGACGAGGACCGCTACCTGTTCCTGGAGACCCTGCTCTGCGCCCGCCGTCGGCTCTACCTGAGCTACCTGGGCCGCGACCCCCAGGCCAATGCCGAGCGCCAGCCGAGCGTCCTGCTGCGGGAACTCCTGGACGCCATAGACCTGCGCTTCGCCCCGCCCCCCACCGCCGATGGCTCGGGGCCCAAGCCCCTGAGCGCGCAACTCACCCGCGTCGCCCCCCTGCAACCCTTCAGCCCGAGGGCCTTCCGCCCCGGGGACCCAGACCAGGGGTTCGACGGGGGCTGGTGCGACCTGGCCCGGGCGGCCCTGGCATCGAGCCAAGGGGTCGCCGCCCAGGGGGTCAGGGCCCCGGCGATCTGGCCCACCGAGCCCCTGCCCCCAGCCCCCGAAGCCCTGCGGCAGGTCGGCCTGAGGTCCCTGGAGGGCTGGCTGCGCCAGGCCCAGCGGGCCTTGGTCCGCACCCGGCTGGGGATCTACCTGGCCGAGGAGGCGGTGGAGGCCGACGACGAGCCCTTCGCCCTGGACGGCCTGGCCGGCTTCGACCTCAAGCAGCGCCTGATCGCCGGGCGCCTGCGCGCCCTGCCCCGGGGCGGCGGGCCGGACGACGGCATCCCCGGGGTGCGCGCCCTGGCCGCCCGGGGGGACCTGCCCCATGGGGCCTTCGCCGGCCTGACCCAGGCCGAGGCCCTGGACCAGGTCCGGCCCCTGCTGGACCGCATCGATGCCTACCGGGGCCTGGAGCCGGGCCGCATCGAGTTGGACCTGGCCTTCGACCCGGTAGCCGAACTGGGCCGACCCGATGGCCCCACCCGGCTCTTTGGCCAGGTCCCGGACCTCTACCCTGGGCTCGGGCTGCTGCGGGTGCGCCCGTCCAAGCTCAAGGGGGACCAGGTCCTGACCCTGTGGCTGCACCTGCTCGCCTGGTGCGCCGCCATACCCGGCGAGGGCCCCCGGGCTGGCTGCCTGATCGCCTCGGATCAGACCCTGTCCATGGCCCTGGACCTGGATCCGGAGACCGCCCGGGGCGAACTGGCCCGGGTCCTTGCCTGGTACTGGGAGGGGCTGCACCGGCCCCTGCCCCTGTTCCCCAAGGCGAGCTTCGCCTATGCCCAGGTCTGGGCCAAGGATAAGAACAAGGACCCTGCCGGGGTGGTGCGCGCCGCCTGGGTCGGCAACGACTATCAGGGTATCCCGGGCGAGCGCGAGGACCCCAACATCCGGCTAATCCTCAACGGCGCCGACCTGGACCCCATGGACATACCGGAGTTCGCCCCACTGGCCCAAGACCTGTACGGCCCGGCCCTGGCCGCCGCGGCCCCTTAGGGTCTGTGACCACTCTTGCACAGGCCCTGGCCGGCCTCCTGTTGACCGCTGCCGCGGGGGCCGCGGACCAGGTGGTCACCCCGACCCCGCTCCTGCGCACGGCCACGCCGGACCAGGCGGTCGCCTTCGCGGTCCACTACGCCGCCGCCAACCCCTGTTCCGCTGGGCTGACCGGGCTGGGGCTGCGCATCCATTGGGACTCCCGCCGCCTCGCCTACACCGGGCTCACCGGGGTCCTGGCGACGGGGAAGGTGGCCCAGGGGGCGGCGGAGGCCGACACGGGCAACGCCGACGGCGACGCGACCACGGACCAGCGGGTCCTGATCGCCTGGGCGGACATCGACGGCGCCTGGCCCACCGCCGGGCGCGGACCCCTGACCCTCGACCTGAACGGCAGCCAGACCCTCGATGCCGCCGATGTCCCCAGCGAGGTCTTCGGCGTCGCCACGGATAAGCCCGTTTCGGGGCGTTGGTAAGGTGATCGGGCTATTGCAACGGGTGACCAGCGCCCGGGTCGATGTCGCCGGACTGACCGTCGGGGCCATAGACCTGGGCCTGCTGGTCCTGGTGGGGGTGCAGAAGGGCGACAACGCCGGGCGGGCGGAGCGCCTGCTGGAGCGCCTGCTGGGCTACCGGGTCTTCCCGGACGGGGATGGGCGCATGAATCTGTGCCTGCGCGATGTGCAGGGCGGCCTGCTGCTGGTCCCCCAGTTCACCCTGGCCGCGGACACCCGCAAGGGGACCCGGGCCAGCTTCACCGCCGCAGCGCCGCCGGACCTGGGGGTGGCCCTGTTCGACCACCTGGTGACCCGGGCCCGCGCCGCCCACCCGCGGGTGGAGACCGGCCGCTTCGGCGCCGATATGCAGGTCAGCCTGGTCAACGACGGGCCTGTCACCTTCTGGCTGGAGACCTGAGCCCTCGGGGAGTTCTGGTCAGCTCACTAGGGCCGTCGGCGGACTGGGAGATTGCGGCCCTGCTCCCTGAGGGTGCCGCGGGATCTATCCCGGGAGGGTCCTCCCGGCCCCAAGTGACGCGATCACCGCTCTTTTGATTACCAATCCCAGTCCCGATGTTACAGTGCCACTAAGGGCGGTCGACCACGGCATTTGTGGGCGGACCCGGCGGACACCGAACGAGGCAAGACACCATGAAACCTAAGTACCTGAGCCTGATTCTGTGGGCAGCAGTGTCCCTGTGGCTGCTCATGCTCCTGAGCGGCCTGGGCGACCCCGGCCAGATCGAGCCCAGGAACCTGAGCTACAGCCAGTTCATCGCCGAGGTGCGGGACGGCTCGGTGCACGAGGTCACGGTGCGCGACCAGACCATCGAGGGGACCCGCACCGACGGGTCCTACTTCGAGACCTTCAACCCCGGCGACCCTGGGCTGGTGGATGATTTGCTGAACAACAACGTCGTCATCCGCGCCACGGCGCCGGAGTCACCCGGGTTCCTGGCCCAGATCCTGGCCGCCTGGCTGCCCTTCCTGCTGCTGATCGGGGTCTGGTTCTGGTTCATGCAGCGCAACATGGGCGGGGCCGGCGGCGGTGCCGGGGGCATATTCAACTTCGGCAAGTCCCGCGCCCGCCAGCATGGGGAGGGGGACGTGAAGGTCACCTTGCGGGATGTGGCCGGGGTGGAGGAGGCCAAGGAGGAGGTCGCCGAGCTGGTGGAATTCCTGCGCAGCCCCAAGCGCTTCCACGACCTGGGCGGGCACATACCCCGCGGGGTGCTGATGGTCGGCCCCCCGGGGACCGGCAAGACCCTGCTGGCCCGGGCCATAGCCGGGGAGGCGAAGGTGCCCTTTTTCAGCATCTCCGGCTCGGACTTCGTGGAGATGTTCGTGGGCGTGGGCGCCTCGCGGGTGCGCGACCTGTTCGAACAGGCCAAGAAGGCGGCCCCCTGCATCATTTTCATCGACGAAATCGACGCCGTGGGGCGCCGCCGCGGGGCTGGCCTGGGGGGCGGTCACGACGAGCGCGAGCAGACCCTGAACCAACTCCTGGTGGAAATGGATGGTTTCGCCGGCAACGAGGGCATCATCGTCATCGCCGCCACCAACCGCGCCGATGTCCTGGATCCGGCCCTGCTGCGCCCCGGGCGCTTCGACCGCCAGGTGGTGGTGGGGCTGCCGGACCTGCGCGGGCGCACCGCCATCCTTGAGGTGCACATGCGCAAGGTGCCCATCGCCGACGACGTGGACGCCGAGGTCATAGCCCGCGGCACCCCGGGCTTCTCCGGGGCGGACCTGGCCAACCTGGTCAACGAGGCGGCCCTGTTCGCCGCCCGCGCCGGGCTGACCCAGGTGGACATGAACCAATTCGAACGGGCCAAGGACAAGGTGATGATGGGGGCGGAGCGACGCTCCGTGGTCATGACCGAGGAGGAGAAGCGCCTGACCGCCTACCACGAGGCCGGCCACACCATAGTCGGGCGCCTGGTGCCGGAGCACGACCCGGTGCACAAGGTCAGCATCATCCCCCGCGGCCGGGCCCTGGGGGTGACCCTATTCCTGCCCGAGCGCGACCGCTACAGCATGAGCAAGCGCCATCTGGAGAGCCGCATCTCCAGCCTGTTCGGCGGGCGCATCGCCGAGGCCATGACCTTCGGGCCCGAGGCCATCACCACCGGGGCCTCCAACGACATACAGAGGGCTACCGAGATCGCCCGCAACATGGTGACCCGCTTCGGGCTGTCGGACGCCATGGGCCCGCTGGCCTATGCGGAGGAGGAGGCGGAGGTGTTCCTGGGGCGCAGCGTCACCGAGCACCGCCACATGTCCGCCGGCACGGCCCGGGAGATCGACAAGCAGGTGCGGCTCATCATCGACCGCAACTACCAGCGCGCCCAGGACCTGCTGGAGGCCAACCGGGACAAGCTGCGCACCATGGCGGAGGCCCTGCTGGAGTACGAGACCCTGGCCAAGGAGCAGATCGAGGACATCATGGCTGGGCGGCCGGTGCGCCCGCCCAAGGACCTGAACGCCCCCAAGGGCGGCGGCGGGGCGACCGGGCGTGGACCTTCGGTGGTCGGCGGACCCGTCGGGTCGCATTAGGCTCGGCGCCTTGTCGAAGCCCTCGGGTGATCAGGGAAGCTGCCCGGGTCGCGGCCCAGCCCGCCTTGGGAGCGGCGCCCTCAGGGGGTTCCTTCCAGCGAGGTCTCTGGAAGACGCTGGGTCGCGCCGAGGCGGCGCCCCCACGGAGCCTGGCCGGCCACTCACTCGACCCGTCCGTGCAGATCCTGGGGCC
>DYRB01000288.1 GCA_020718945.1 Lamprocystis purpurea
CCCACGGTGGGCCTCCCGGTCGGACCAACACCTAATGCAGACATAGCCAAAAAAATAGCGGCCTCGAAGGCCGCTAAAGGACGCACAGCTAGGGAAGGGCGGAAGCCCCGAGGGGTGCACCGGGACCCGGTGCGTTTCCATGGGGGTGAGGATAGACAGCCGTCCCCTTGCGCGGCGACACGGCTCATCGGGCCCGGCGGGGCTCTCGTCGGTAACGGCGCCGCCCGGCGTGCGTGGCGGGCCCCGCTTCCGGCGCGGACCTGTCCGGCGTCCACTCGCTTCGACTCAGGCGCAGCCCTTTTCCGGTCCGCAGCGCAAACTGCGCACTCTGCCCGGTGGTGCCCTTGGGCTATCATTGGCGCTGGCTCGCCCTGCCCTGGGGCCGTCCGTCTGTCCCATCCACCGGAGGTCAAGATGAGAATCGCTGTCTGCCTGGTTGCCTTCCTCGGCGCCCTGACCGCCGGGTGCGCAAGCCCTACCGACCCGGCCGCGGGCGGGCTGATAGTCTCGATGACCTCCATGGATTACGCCCGGCTCATCTGCAAGCATGTGGAACTGGACGACTATGCCACCTGCGTCAATGGCATGCTCGCGGTCTACGAGAACCCGGCGGAGGCCGAGTTCCCCCCCGTGCAATCGACCTCCGGGCCCTTCCTGGTCATGTTGGGGGCCGACAAATACTACGGCTGGTATCGCTCCCAGGCCTTCCGCGCCGATTTCCGGGCCTCCAATGGCCGCACCCTGTGTCGCGGCGCTTACAACGGCTTCACCGGGTCGGTGGATCCGATCTTCGAGGTGCGCTGCGACGACGGTCGCGGCGGGACCGCGCAGATCGTCCGGGATGCCAGCGGTCGCAACGGCGTGGGGACCCTGACCATGAGCGATGGCGCTGCCGGGACCATCGTCTTCGGCCCCGATGTACTCAAGGGCACGCCAGCCGCGGGCTGAAGGCCCGACAGGCTGGCATACAGACGGCGCGCAGTGGTCGCGCACCGAGGTTTGGGCCTGGAGTCCGCTTGGGACAGGGCAGGGGGGTTGGAGCTATGTTCGAAGGGCTTAGAGCACAGATCAGGCAGGCGCGACAGAGGGTCGCGCATTTTCTGGGGACCGACCTGCCGCCCCGCGATCTCAACCTGCGTTTCGGTCTGATCCAGCCGCGGCGAGGCCCTGCCAAGCCGCCCCTCACCGAGGCCGCCCTGGAACGTGGCTTGGGCCCGCTACGGGCCAATCCGCATGCCTATTTCCCCGCGCTGCTCCAGCAGGTGAGGGCGCTCAATCGCTACCCCCTGTCGCCGGTCAAGCGGCTGCGAGTCATCGCCCCCCTGCTGCTGGGCTTCTACCGCGACGCGGCGCGCGCACTGAGGCCCATGCTGCGGGCGCCATGCGGCCTGCCGGAGGCCGACGAGACCCGCACCCTGTTGGAGAACATCGCGGAGACGGCCCGCGCCTTTGCCACCAGCTACCAACTGGTCTTCGCCAAGGATTACAGGGCACACCCCTTTTGGTACGCCCGGGTCCGCAATCGGGCCTACCTGTGTGGCTTCCGCATCCTGGAACTGGCGCGCTTCGAGCAGCGCGTGCGGGCCCTGCGTTATGAGCCCCTGCCTGAGCGCACCTGGCTGCTGGCCAATACCGTGTTCCGCGCCCTGTGGGGCTGCGAGAACGTGGAGTTGCAACTGCGCACCCTCGACTCGGACCTGCGCGAGGGCAAGCTGGCCTCGACCTGTTCCCTGAAGGACCTCTATGTCTCCATACAGGTCTTCTGGCTGTTGGATCCCTGCGCCTGGCCCAACGACCAGCAGACCTTCATCGACAGCTACACCGACCTGATCGATGGCGCCGTCACCCTCGCCGAGGACCCCGGCGGGGCCCTGGTCGGCGACTGCCTGATCGCCCATAGCTATCAGACCGCGCCCCCCTCCCGGGTGCGCGGCGCGGCGGGCCTCGGTCCGGCCCTGGTCAGCGACTATCAGGTCCTGGCCCTCAGCGTCCATCACGACTATTCGGAACTGCTCAAAGACCGGGACGCCCGCAACCGATTCCTGATCCCACGCCCGTTGCGACCGCTGGAACCTGTGTATCAGGTGGCCTTGGCCCGCCTGATGTTGCGCGCCCTGGACCACCGCGGGGAATGGGACAACCTGACTACCGGCGAGGCCCAGGAGCGCGACCTGCGCATCTACACCGGCTTCGGCGAGGTCTACGACCACCTCCAGGCCCTCTTCTCCCAGGACGAGAGGGTCAAGGAGACCCGTCGCCTGTCCGACATCTTCGCCGAGCGCTCGGCCATATTTGGGGATGACCACACCGCCGCCACGGAAAGCCGCTGGTACGTCCTGTATGCCGACGAGCGGCGCATGCGTATCCGCACCCAGGAGACTCGCTTCACCCATGCGATGGTCATCGGCTCCCTGCTCGCCTTCGGCTTCGGTGCCGGCGAGGCCCTGCGCCCGCGCCTGGCCAGGGTGGCGCGGATCCAGCGCCCCCAGGCCGGTGCCGTCATCATCGACATCGACCGGGTGGCGCAGTTCGGACGGCCGGTGGCGATAAGTAAGGTGCCGCCGAGGGGAAAGACCGAGCCGGCCGCGGCCCAGACCGGCGACGGTCAAGCCCCCAAGCGCCCATGGGCGACCGCCATACTCGGGCACCAGCCTCACCTTGGTTGGGGGCTGATCGTGCCCCTGGGCGGGGGCTTCTGGGAGGGGACCCGGGTGGACGCGCGCATCGGCCAGGGCGGCTTCCGCTGTCACCTGGGCGAACTTGCCGAGGCGACCCCGGAGTTTCTGCTCTTTGCCCTCCCGGAGATCCCCGCCGACCTCATCCGGGCTGAGTACCCGACGGCCACCGCGGCTCAGGCCGAGTGAGCCAGCCAAACCTGTAGGCCGCAACCCCTCAACGTAGAAGAAGCAGTTGTCCGCAAATAAACGCAAATTAACGCAAATGATTCAATGGGTTCCCTGAGACCTTCTCGGCACCCGGAAGGTAATCTGGGTGCGAAGGGCAGGTCATTCTTTATTTGCGTTTATTTGCGTTCATTTGCGGACGAATCGCTCGTTCCAGCTCAATCGTCCGGGTGGGTCCGTCGCCGCAGCCCCTTCACCTCGGCGCGCTGGGATTTGCCCGCCAGTCGCCGCTCCTTAGATGCCCGGGTCGGGCGGGTCGCCTTGCGCGGCTTGGGTTCCTCCGTCGCCCGCTGGATCAGGGCGACCAGGCGCTCCAGGGCATCGCGGCGATTGCGCTCCTGGGTGCGGAAGCGGTGGGCCTCGATGGTCAGGATGCCCTCGGCGCTGAGGCGTCGGCCCGCCAGGCGTATCAGCCGGGCCCGCACCGCCTCTGGCAGGGCCTGGGTGTGGCCCAGGTCGAAGCGCAGCTCCACCGCGGTGGAGACCTTGTTGACGTTCTGGCCACCGGGACCCGGGGCGCGGACGAAGCGCTCCTCAAGCTCGCGCTCATCGATGAGGATGCCGGGGGCGACCTCGATCATGGCGTGCCCCGGCCCATGCTGCCGCTAGGTCCCGGAAAGCCGGTCATAGTAGCGGGCACGGTAGAGCAGGCGGGGCTTGGGTCCGTCCTCGAAGCCGGTGCGGGTGTGCAGCACATTGTTGCTGATCAGCCCCCAGCCGGCCTGTAACAGCCCCTCCAGGTGCCAGGGGGTCTGGCCGTACAGGACCTCCCGCAGGCAGGCCAGGGCGGCCGTGGTCAGCGGGTCGTCGCGCCACACCACGTTGCGCTTGCGGTCCGTGTAGCGCATGTGCAGGTGCCCGTCGCCGGCTACAGAGAAGACCGGGCCGGCCTGCTCCGGGCGGACGAGGGCGCCGTCCACCCGGTTTTCCGGGATGGTCATGGCCTGGGGGTGACTCAGGGCGCGGATGAATGCCGGGTCCCGGTCCCGGACCAGGATGTAGGCGATCTCGTGGTCCAGCAGGGCATTGGCCCCGCCGCTGGCCGCCGGTTGGACGCAGTGGAGCAGCAGGCCGTGGATCCAGTGCTCCGGGGTGTTGTAGTAGCCGTCGGTGTGCCAGGCGATGGGCCTGGTGCTGTAGGGGATGTAGTCCCGGTGGGCGGCGTCGGACTGGACCTTGAGCGAGGTGATGGCGTCCTCGTCGGCCCCGGCGTTGTGGTCCAGGCGGTGCAGCCCGAACTGGGTCCCCAGGCCGCGCACCAGTTCCCTGTCCGGGTCGTCCCCGCTGGCCCCGACGTAGATGGCCATGTTGGCCCGTCGGCAGCGGTCCAGCAGGGCGGCGTGCTCTGCCGGGGTCAGGCGGCGCGGGTCGCCGACTTCGACGATCAGGTCCTCGATCCGCGTCGGGGCCGCGGCGAGGCGCGCCTCCCGCCAGCGGGCATAGGCGTCGGGGCGGTCGAGATCGAAGGGCGATTCGCTGAGGATAGACATGGGCATACCTGGCGTGGCTGGATTGGGTGCGGGCCGAGGCGGGTGCCCGGGCCGGGCGCCGAACATAGGCCGCCCCGGCGGCCTGCGCAATGACCGGGGTCAGTGGGGAATCCCAGCCTATCCCGTCAGCAGTTCCAAATTTGGGGGCCAGATCGGTGCCCGTGGGAGCGGCGCCTCGCCGCGACGGACTCGCGTGGTGGCCAGCGGGCTCGCTGCGCTTCGCCCGGTCGCGCCGAGGCGGCGCTCCCACGGTGTTTCCGGCCGCGGTGCCAGGTGTTGGTCTCAAATTTGGAATTGCTGCTATCCCGTAGTCCGGACCCGTC
>DYRB01000289.1 GCA_020718945.1 Lamprocystis purpurea
TCGGCCACGACCCCGGCCAGCACGCCGCCTACGTCAAGAGCTGGGTCCAGGTCCTGAAAGAGGACCCCAAGGAGATCCTCCGTGCCTCCAGGGACGCCGACAAGATCGCCGGCTACGTGATGAACCTGGAGAAGGAGAGGGCGCCATCGGCCATCGAGAAGCTCCAGCAGGTCGAGCGGACCTCGACATGGGAGGTTGCCCAGAAGGCACGCGCCGAGGCGAAGCGCACAGTCGGTCAGCGAAGCGCCTCGGGCCGCGAGCGCTGATCCTCGCTCCTCCTCGTCTATCTCCCCCTCTATCCCCCAGCAGCCGCCGACTCCGCGCTCCATGGCCAAGAAGCAGACCGACAATCCGTATCAAGCGTCCTTCGACTTCGGGGACTGGCTCGCAAGCCCGATCCCGTCGCCATCCACGCCGAAGGAGCCATCCCCGTCCCCGCGCTATCGGCTTGCGCGGCGCCTGCACGAACGGCTCGCGGACGGTGAGCCGCTGACCCCGCGCCAACTCTCCGCCGAGGCGACGGATGTCTTC
This sequence comes from Lamprocystis purpurea, assembly GCA_020718945.1. GTDB lineage: Bacteria > Pseudomonadota > Gammaproteobacteria > Chromatiales > Chromatiaceae > DYRB01. Next base: position 532 of record DYRB01000289.1, read on the forward strand.
GGCGGGACCCAGGCCGAGGGCAAGTGGCTCTCCAAGGACGCCTACGATGCCCTTGAGGTCGCGGTGAATCTCCACCTGCGCGAGCGCGAGTCCTCAGCCTGGACAGGCTTGACGCCAGAGGCGGCGGCACAGAAAGCACGGGATCTCACGAGGCTGGTGCAGCGCCTGCCGACCCAGACGCGCCGCGACGAGGAGATGGACGAATTCCAGCAGTTCTCGACGCCGCCGGCCTTGGCGTTCGTGGCCAACTGGAGCGCCAACATTCGCGCCGAGGACATCATGCTCGAACCCTCGGCCGGCAACGGCGATCTGGCGATCTGGTCCGAGCTGGCCGGTGCCAAGCTGATGCTCAACGAGCTGTCCGAGCGGCGCCGCGAGCTACTCGTGGACCTGTTCCCGGACGCGACGGTCACCGGCGAGAACGCCGAGCAGCTCCACAACATCCTGCCGCGCGCATCGGTCCCGACCGTGGTGGTTATGAACCCGCCGTTCTCGTCCACGGCCGGGCGGATTCCAGGCCAGCGCAAGACCGCCAATGGTGCGAGACATATCGACCAGGCCCTGGAACGGCTCGCGGACAATGGTCGCCTGGTGGCGATTGTCGGCGATGGGATGGGACCGGATCGGCCGGCCTTTCGCGCCTGGTGGCAGAAGACCCAGGCCCGCTACAACGTCCGCGCGAATATCGGGATCTCCGGGCGCGAGTACGCCAAATACGGGACGACCTTCGACAATCGCTTACTGATCATCGACAAGGACGGGCCGACCCGCGCCCCGGTGCTGGTCGCCTCGGTCGAGTCGGTGTCCGAGCTACCCCCACTCCTGGAGGCTATCCGCCATGACCGGCCACGACTACGCGACGCTCAACAGCCAACCCCTGAACCAACAAGCAGCGGACATCCTGTCGCGCGGCCAGATGCCGTGGAACCCGGCGCAGGAGGTCGCGGCCCTGGCGCTGCTACGACACGCGCTCCAGAAGGGCGCGCTGGAGACCCCGACGATCGAGGAGCCGATGCTCCTGATGGCGCGTCTGGAGGCGGACCCGGAGGAGGCGATGCGGCTCCTGACGGAGTCCGCACCGGGGGAGGTCTACCAGATCACGCTGGACCCAGACCCGGACCAGGCAGCGGCCCAGCTTCTGGAGGAGATCGTGGCGTCACTGCGAGCCCAGTCGGCGACGCCGCCCCTATAGCAATCCCGGCAGCGATCCCGATTGAGATCGGGGCCAATGCCGAGCCAGCCGAGAAGGCCGAGCTGACCGAATCCGTTTTCACCGCCTATCGGCCCCAGCGCCTCAGCATCCCGGGCGCCCACGAGCACCCGGGTCGGCTCGTCCAGAGTGCGGCCATGGGCGCCGTCGAGCCCCCGGCGCCGACCTACAGCCCCCATCTGCCCGCCCAGGTGGTCGACGAGGGGCGGCTCTCCCTGGCCCAGCTTGAGGCCGTGGTCTATGCCGGCCAGGCCCATTCCGAGGTCTTGCCCAATGGGTCGCGCAAGGGCTTCTTCATCGGCGATGGCACCGGGGTCGGCAAGGGACGGGAGATCTCCGGGGTGATCCTCGACAACCTGGCCCAAGGGCGCGACAAGGCCGTCTGGGTCTCCTTCAACCGCGGTCTGATCGAAGACGCCAGGCGGGACTTCGCCGGGGTCGGAGGCGATCCGGACCTGCTGTTCTTCCAGGGGGACACCAAGGCCGGCGCGGCCATCTCGCGCGAGCGTGGCATCCTTTTCACCACCTACAGCACACTGCGCGGCGGCGAGCAGCGCCAGGTCACCGACCAGGGCGGCCCAGCAGGGCAGACCCGTTTGAAACAGCTTACCGATTGGCTCGGTCCGGACTTCACCGGCGTGATCGCCTTCGACGAGGCCCACAGCATGGGTAACGCCATCGCGGTCAAGGGTGCCCGCGGGGAGCGCAAGCCGTCGCAGCAAGCCATTGCCGGGATCAATCTGCAGAAGGAGGTTCCCGACGCCCGCGTGCTCTACGTTTCGGCGACCGGCGCCACCGAGGTCTCCAACCTGACCTACGCCGAGCGCCTGGGTCTCTGGGGCGCGGACACACCCTTTGCCGACGCCAAGGCGTTCATCGGCCAGGTCTCGTCCGGCGGCATCGCCGCGATGGAGCTGACGGCCCGCGACCTCAAGGCCCTGGGCGTCTACACGGCCCGCTCGCTGTCCTACGATGACGTCACCTACGAGCGCCTGGAGTACCCGCTCTCGCCGTTCGAGCGCGAGGTCTACGACGAGCTGGCCGGCGCCTGGCAGGTGGTCCTGTCGAACGTCGACGAGGCGCTGGAGCTGACCGGCGGAGGCCACAGCCCCCAGGCCAAGAGCAGCGCCATGTCCCAGTTCTGGGGGGCACATCAGCGCTTCTTCAACCAGGTTCTCACCGCGCTTCAGACCCCGGCCGTCATCGAGCACATGCGCTCGCAGATCGACGCGGGAAACGTCGCGGTGGTGCAGATCGTCAACACCAACGAGGCCGCCCAGGAGCGCATCGCCGCCGCCGCGACCGCCGAGGGCACCGCGCTGGAGGAACTGGACTTCACGCCGCGGCAGCAGTTGATGGACTACGTGCGCAACGGCTTCCCGGTCGTCGCCCACGAGCAGGTCAAGGACGCCAACGGAAACGTGCACTGGCAACCGGTCACCGACAGCGAGGGCAATCCCGTCTTCGACCAGCGTGCTGTTGCCATGCGCGACGCGCTGTTGGAGACCCTGGCCCAGATCCGGGTCCCGGAGAACCCCCTGGACTCGATCATCAACGCCTTCGGTGCCGAGCAGGTCGCCGAGATCACCGGCCGGGGAAGGCGCTTCGTGCAGACGCGCGACGAGGAGGGCAACTTGCGCGTCGTCGAAGAGCGCCGCGGCAGGAACGCCTCCCGGGTCGACGCCGAGGCCTTCCAGGCCGACAGGAAATCGGTCCTGGGGATCGAAGGTGCCGGCGGGACCGGCTACTCGTTCCATGCCGACAACACGGCCGAGAACCGCCGGCGGCGCATCCACTACATCCTGCAACCCGGATGGAGCGCCCCGGGCGCGGTCCAGGGCTTCGGGCGGACCCATCGCACCAACCAGGCATCATCGCCGCACTACGTGCTGCCGACCACGGACCTGGCGGCCCAGAAGCGCTTCGTCTCCAGCATCGCCCGTCGGCTCGATCAGCTCGGCGCCCTGACCCGCGGGCAGCGCCAGACGACATCCCAAGGGCTGTTCACGGCGGCCGACAACCTGGAGAGCGGCTATGCCGATACGGCGCTGACCAACCTGTTCCAGGACCTGCACCACGGCCGCACGCCGCTGTCGTTCAGGGAGGTGACGGCGCAGATGGGCCTGTCGCTGGTCGACGAGAACGGCGCCCTGGTCCAGGGGAAGATCCCCAAGGTGCCGCAGTTCCTGAACCGCCTGCTGTCGCTGAAGACCGACAAGCAGAACCAGGTCTTCGATCTGTTCGAGCACCGCCTGGTCGAGGCGGTGGAGTACGCCAAACAGCAGGGCATCTACGACGAGGGCCTCCAGACGCTGCGCGCGCAGAGCATCGTCAAGACCCGCGACGACACCGTCTACACCCACAAGACCGGCGCCGCGACGCGCTACGTCGAGCTCGACGTGACCAACGCGATCGACTACCTCCAGTGGGACGAGGTCCAAGCCGTCGTCCGGCGCCGGGGCGAGTCCCAGGGGGAGTCTGGGAAAGACTTAAGCGGCTGGTTCGTCTCCGAGCACGGCAAGACCCGGGGCCAAGTCTTTTACATGGCCGACAGGGGAACCCGGATCAACAGCGAGGGCGTGGAGACCCATCGCGGTGTGCTGTACGGCATCCGCAAGGGGGCGCATCGCTACATCGACAACGCGCGAGAGATCGCCGGGGGAAAGGCCCTGCGGAATGTCGGCGGACAGTACCAGTGGGTCCAGCTTGCCCGGGCGGTATCGGCCGATGAGGCGGAACGCCTGTGGCGTGAGCAGGTCGCCGCGGCCCCCGCGACCGAGACCCGCAAGGAGGCGATGCTGGTCGGCGCCATCCTGCCCATCTGGGATCGCGTCACCGGCAGCGAGACCATCTATCGCCTACAGACCGACGAGGGCGAGCAACTGCTCGGCCGCTTGCTCGAAGGTCGTGCCGCCCAAGAGACGCTGAGGAACCTGGGTATAGGCGACGCCGGGGTCTCGAAGCGATCCT
>DYRB01000290.1 GCA_020718945.1 Lamprocystis purpurea
CGGCGGCGCGGAGCGCCCGGCCCAGGTCCTGGGTCGGCCCATAGTCGCTGGGATGGGTCAGGGTCGCGACCTGGGCGGCGCAGGGCGGGTCGGTGAGACGCACCCCGCGCCCGCCGCGGTAGCGGGCCCGCAGCAGGCTGTGCTGGGTGACCAGGCGCCCGGACGGCGGCGGGGTCGCCATGGCGGTCCAGAAGACGAAACGGTAATAGGCGGCCTCCGCCAGGACCGTGGTGAGGCCCCGGGAGCCGTAGAACAGGCTCGGCTCGAAGCGCCCGCCGAAGCGCGACCCATGGCGCAGGGGCGGATAGCGGAAGGGCGTGGCGAGCAAATAGTGCAGGCCCACGGTGCCGGGTCGCGGCGGGGGCTTGGTGGCCTCCAGCAGGTCCTCCAGGACCGCCTGCTCGGCCAGGTCATCCACCAGGGTGCTGGTGGCGACCTGCTCCTGGCTCTCCACCAGACGCAGTAGTTCGCCGCCCAGGGGGACTAGGTTCAGGCCCTCGCGGCACAGGGACCAGAGGTCGGCCATGGGGCCAGCGAATCCCAGCCTCAGAGCTTGCCGCGCATGGCATCCAGGTACTCCAGCACCCGGGTCAGGCCCTGCACCGAACGGACCTGCTCGGCGGGCACCCCGCCGGTGTCGTGGTTGGGGGTGTGCATCCAGTGGCGCATGTCCTCCGCCCGCCCGCCCATCAGGGCATAGAGGCCGCGGTAGCAGCGCAGGAACAGCAGGGCCAGTTCCCCGGCCTTGCCCGCCGGGTCCAGGCCGCCCCGGGCAAAGCCGCTGCGGTCTCGGCCTATGACCTCACCCAGCTCCGCCTGGGACAAGCCCAGGGCCTTGCCGGCATTGAGATAGGCCTTCCTGAGGACCTCCTGTTCATCGGGTCTGGGGATGGCGAGGCCGTGCATGGGGGCTCCCGGGGCTAGGGCGATATGTTGCATATGCGACTTATAGCCTTGAAACGATGTAATTACAACTCCAGGGCCGGACCCGGACCCCTAACCTGATCCGCCAGCCCCTGGTCCCCCGGCCCCCGGCTCCTCGCCCAGGCGCGCCCGGAACTCCTCCGGGGGCAGGGGCCGGCTGAAGTAGTAGCCCTGGGCCAGGTCGCAGCCGTATTCGATGAGGATCTCGGCCTGGGCCTGGGTCTCTACGCACTCGGCCAACACCGTCAGCCCCAGGGCATGGGACATCGCGACAATGGCCCGGGTCAGCTCGGCGTCCTCGCTGTTCTCGACCAGGCCGGCGATGAAACTGCCGTCGATCTTGAGCACATCGAAGGGGAAGCGCTTGAGATAGCTCAGTGCCGAATAGCCGGTGCCGAAGTCGTCCACCGACAGCCGTACCCCGCGGGCGCTGAAGGCATTGAGCAAGTCGCTGATGAACCGGCTGATAGACGACGCTCAACTCGTTGCGCTCGGCGGCCCGGCGCAGGTGGGAGCAGATCAGCATGTCCTCGCTGACCCGCGCGTTGAGGGCTGGGGCATAGGTGCGCCAGACCCCCCGCCCGGCGTCCTTGGCCCCGTAGAGGGCGATGTCGGCGTGCTTGAGCAGGGACTCGGCGGTGTCCCCATCCCCGGGGAAGATGGCCACACCGATGCTGGCGGTAACGAATAGCTCCCGCCCTTCCACCTCGAAGGGCCTGGCGAAGGTGGCCAGGGCGGCCTCGGCCTGGGCCTCCCCGGTCCGGGCGTCACCGGGATCGGTGAACAGCAGCAGGAACTCGTCCCCGCCCAGGCGGGCGACGGTATAGCCCCGACGCAGCACGGCGCGCAGGCGCACCGCGACCTGCATGAGCAGGCCGTCCCCCAGGGCATGGCCCAGGGCGTCGTTGATGTGTTTGAAGCGGTCCAGGTCCAGATACATGACCAGGACCGGGTAGCCCTCGCGCCTGGCCATCTCCACCGCCTGGGTCAGCCGGTCCATGGCCAGGCTGCGGTTGGGCAGGCCTGTGAGTCCGTCGTAATTGGTCTGATAGACCAGGCGCTGCTCGAAGTCCTCGCGCTTGCGCATCTCGTCCAGGAGACGCTCGTTGTGACGGCGCAGTTCCTGACGCTGGCGGGCGGCGGACTCCATGCGCGTCTCCAGCACCAGGTTGCGGCTGTGCATACGCGGCAGCACCCAGCCCCCGCCGAGCACCACCAGGGCCAGGACCGCCAGGGCGGCGAGGAACCAGCGGGAGCTCAGGGGGCCGCCCAGGGCCTCCGGAGGGAACTGGCCGAGGAGGCGGAACGCGGTCCCGGGCACCGAGGCCACCCCAGGTCCGGCTGGAGCGTCCTCGCCGGTCCAGGCCAGGCGGAAGCGGCCTGCCACCGAGGGGTCCTGGTCCCCGGCGGCGAGGGTCCCGAGGGGGACCTCCTGATCGACCCAGGCCATGAGCATACCGACCGGCCGGCCCTTGTAATACACCGGGGCGCACAGGATCAGGCTGCCCACCGGGTCCGTCGGGTCGCGCAGCGGGCGCACCCCTGCACTGGAGGCAGCGCCGGCGACAGCGTTGGCGCCGGCCGCCGCTGGCCCCAGGCAGGGGCTGGGGTCCGCTGGCCTTACCCTGGATCAATGAAAGCCCCCCCTGATGACCGGCGGTCTCGGGGCAGCCCCGGGGACCGCCCCGTACCCGATTATGGGCGCCCGCATCACAGGAACGTCAAGCCCGCCGGACGGGGGGAGCGATGCACCGCTCAGTTCGTCTCCCCGGTGACCGCGGCGAAGGCCTGCTGGGCGATCTCCAGTTCCTCGTTGGTGGGGATGACCAGCACCTGGACCGGGCTGGCGGCGGTACTGATGGCCCGCTCGCCGCCACCGCGGGCGGCATTGGCGCCCGGGTCGAGGTGGATGCCCAGGGCCTCCAGACCTGTGCAGGTGCGCCGCCGGACCTCGCTGTCGTTCTCGCCGATGCCCCCGGTGAACACCACCGCGTCCACCCGCCCCAGCTCCGCATAGTAGGCCCCCAGGTACTTGCGCAGCCGGTGGCAGAAGATGCCGATGGCCAGTTCGGCGTTGGCATCGCCCTCCCCCGCCAGGCGGTGGATCTCGCGCATGTCGTTGACGCCGCAGATGCCCAAGAGCCCGCTCTGGCGGTTGAACAGGGCATCCAGGGCGTCGGTGTCAAGCCCAGCGTTACGGCACAGGTAGAAGTGGATGGCCGGGTCTATGTCGCCGCAGCGGGTCCCCATGACCAGGCCCTCCAGCGGGGTCATGCCCATGGAGGTATCGACGCTGCGCCCGGCGCGCACCGCCGTGGCGCTGGCCCCGTTGCCCAGGTGCAGGGTAATCAGGTTGCACTCCGCCAGGGGGCGCCCGAGCAAGACCGCGGCGCGCTTGGCCACGAAATAGTGCGAGGTGCCGTGGAAGCCGTAACGGCGGACCCGATGGTCCCGGTACAGGTACTCCGGGATGGCGTAGCGGTAAGCCTCCGGGGGCATGGTCTGGTGAAAGGCGTTGTCGAACACCGCCACCTGGGGCAGGTCCGGGAACAGCTCCCGGGCCACCTCGATGCCGTCCAGGGCCGCCGGGTTGTGCAGGGGGGCGAGCGGGATCAGACCGCGGATCACCGCCACCGCCGCGTCGTCCACCACCGTCGCCTGGCTGAAGTGCTCGCCGCCGTGGACCACCCGGTGACCTATGGCCGCCAGCTCCGAGGCATCCGCCAGGACCCCGTTCTCCCGCAGCCCGGCGACGATGCGGTCCAGCCCAACCCTATGGTTGGGGATGGGTAGGGTCTGGGCGCGGTTGCGGTCCTCGCCGTCCTCGCCCTGCCAGCGGCATTTGATCTCGCCCTCCGGCTCGCCGATCCGGGTCAGGGTCCCCGCCGCCACGGAGCGCCAGGTGTCGGTGCGGTACAGCTTGTACTTGATGGACGAGCTGCCCGAGTTGATGACCATCACCTTGTTCATGCCGCCTCCATGGCCTTGGGCTCGGCCTTGGACCCGCCTGTGGACTCGGCCTTGGCCCCGCCTTTGGACCCATCTTTGGACTCGGCCTTGGCCAGGGCGGCGTCCTGGGCCTGGATGGCGGTGATGGCCACGGTGTTGACGATGTCGGTGACGGTGCAGCCGCGGCTCAAGTCGTTGACCGGCTTGTTCAGCCCTTGCAGGACCGGACCCACGGCCACCGCCCCGGCGCTGCGCTGCACCGCCTTGTAGGTGTTGTTGCCCGTGTTGAGGTCCGGGAAGATGAACACGGTCGCGTGCCCGGCCACCTCGCTGTCGGGCATCTTGGAGCGCCCCACGCTGTCGTCGATGGCCGCGTCGTACTGGATGGGACCGTCGAGCTTGAGGTCCGGCCGCAACTCGTGGGCAATGCGCACCGCCTCGCGCACCCGTTCCACGTCCTCGCCCTTGCCGGAGGCCCCGGTGGAGTAGGAGAGCATGGCGATCCGCGGCTCTATGCCGAAGGCCGCGGCGGTCCCGGCCGAGGTGATGGCGATGTCTGCCAGGTCCTCGGCGTTGGGGTTGGGGTTCACGGCGCAGTCGCCGTAGACCAGCACCTGATCGGCCAGGCACATGAAGAAGACGCTGGAGACCAGCCGCACCCCGGGGCGGGTCTTGACGATCTCGAAGGAGGGCCGAATGGTGTGCTGGGTGGTGTGCACGGCCCCGGAGACCATGCCGTCGGCCTGACCCAGGTGGACCATCATGGTGCCGAAGTAGCTCAGGTCTTCCATGGCGTCGTAGGCCATCTGCTCGGAGAT
>DYRB01000291.1:0-2475 GCA_020718945.1 Lamprocystis purpurea
GTTCACGCAGCGTTGCCGGAAGGACACGAAGAACCAGATCGGCCTGGTGGAGGCCCTGGCCACCCTGGCCGCCCAGGTCCCTGATGTGCACCTGGTCTTGCTCGGGCCCGTCACCGTGGCGGGGTATCGCGACCGCCTGGTCGCCCGGATTCAGGAATTGGGTCTGACCGACCGGGTGACCCTGGTCCCCGGGCTCCGCCCGGACGACCCATTGCTCCCCGCCACCTTCCAGGCCGCCGAGGTCTTCTGCCTGCCCTCCCTGCACGAGCCCTTCGGCATTGTCATCCTGGAGGCCTGGGGCCGGCCTGTGGTCGCCGCCCGGGTGGGGGGCATCCCGTCCTTTACACGGGACGCAGAGGACATACTCCATGCCGAGCCCGGCGACTCGGCCAGCCTCGCCGCCCGCCTGCTCCGGGTCCTGGGTGATCCTCAACTCGCCGGGCGTATCGCCTCAGCCGGCCAGGTCAAGGCCAGGCGGGATATGCCTGGTCGACCATTGCCGCACGCCTGCTGGACATTTACCGGGAATTGCCGCGGGGTCGGGCTGAACCCAAGAAAAGCAGTTGAGCCGCAAATGAACGCAAATGGACGCAAATAAACAAGAACTTCGTGTCGGACTCCGGTTGACCGTGCAGGTGACCTGCGCACTCTGCCTAACTGACTGACCCATTTGCGGAAATTTGCGCAATTTGCGGCCGAACTGCTCTTTCCAGACTGAGGGGTCGTTGATCGCCCCGGCAGCGGCGGGGGCGACACGCCGGGCCGGGGCTCTGCCTACAGGACCTTCCGCATCAGGACCTCGTCCTGGCCGGGCATGATCAGGTCGGGGATGGGCCCGATTTCGCGGAAACCGTGACGGACGTAGAAGCCCCGCGCCTGGGCGTTGAACCCTGAGACCAACAGCCAGAGGTTGGCGGTGTGCCCTCGGCAGGTCTCCTCGATATGCCCCAGCAGGGCCGCGCCGATCCCCCGCCCTTGGGCCCCCGGGAGCACGGCGAACAGCTCGATGTAGGCCCCACGCAGCCAGGGCCGACGCACCACCGCTAGGCCCAGGGGCCGGCCCCTGCGCAGGGCCAGATAGCGCACCAGGTCCGGGTGCGGGGTGGTCAGGCTGCGGGCCAGGGCCTCCGGGCCGTAGCCCAGTGTCCGCCAGGGGTCCATGCCGGCTAGCATCGCGGCCAGCGCCTCTGCCTGATCCTGGGGCAGGACCGCCACGGCGGCGAACTCCAGCGCGGCGCCGCTCATTCCCCCGTCCCCCGCCCGAACAGGGCGTCGTAGCGGGCGTTGTCCCCGGGGCGGACCTCGTAGCAAGTCTCCGCCGCCACTGGCCGGCCGGCGGCCAGCAGCTCCGTTACCGTGACGAAGCGGTAGCCCTGGGCACGCAACTGGGGGACGAACAACGGCAGGGCCTCGGCGCTGTGCCAGCCCCGCCCGTTGGCGTGGGCCACCACTATGTTGCCCCGGCCCGGCTTGACCCCGGCCCGCACCGCCTGGGCTATGGCCTGGGCGCTGCGTCCCTTATCTGGGTCCCCGGTGACCAGATCCCACTGGATGGCGGCAAGCCCAAGACCGGCGGCGGCGTCCAGGGAGCCCTGGTTGCAGACCCCGTAGGGGAAGCGGAACAGGGTCGGCCAGGCGGGGATGCGCCCCAGGGCCTCGGGCCCGGCGGCGACGGCACAGGGCCGCTCGGCCAGGGCCTGGCGCAACACCATGTATTCCGCCTGGGCCCAGAGGATCTGGTTACGGGCCTCATCGCCCTGGATCAGCCTCAGGTTGCCATGGGTCCAGGCGTGGTTGCCCAGCTCGAACAGCGGGTCGGCCATGAGCTGCATGGCCTGCTCCGGGTGGGTGCGCAGCCACTTGCCCCCGGCGAAGAAGGTCGCCGGCACCCCGTCGGCGCGCAGGGCCTTGACCAGCTCGGCGTCGTAGCCGGCCCGTTCGTTGGCCTGCTCACACAGGTCGAAGGTGAGGGCCACCAGGCGGGCCTGGGGGTCGGTCAGATCGACCCGGCGGATGGAGCCCCGCAGGCCCGGTTCCAGGGGCGGCAGGGCGGAGGCGGCGGCCTGGATGGCCCAGTCCGGCGGCGGGGTGCGGTCGGGCTTGAGGCGACGCTTGATGGCCTTATCCTGGGGCGTCCCGGCGAGTTGCCCCGGAGTCCAGCAGGCGTGGAGCAGGTCGGCGGGAGCCGCGGCTGGCGCAGGGGGCTCGACGGCCAGGGTTGGCCTCGCCTCGGGGCCAGGCGGGGGCGGTGCCGGGTCCGGCCCTGCCGCGGCCGGGGCGGTCCCCAGCAGCAGGGCGGCAATCACCGTGAATCGTTGCTTGGCCATAGATCCTGGAAAGGGCATTGGGTCCGCAACCGGACCCAGTTGGGGACACAGATGGCTCAGTTGCTTGACTTCGAGCGATAGCGAAACCTATCGCAGCTTTGGCCACCAATCGATGGGTTTCGCTTCGCTCTACCCATCCTACGGGTCT
>DYRB01000291.1:2575-4637 GCA_020718945.1 Lamprocystis purpurea
CCCCTCAGGGCAATGCCTCGATAGCCCCCAGGGTCTCCCGATGGCGCGTCTCCAGGGCCTCGCGCAGGCCGCTGGCCCTGGCCTCGGCGCAGCCACCGGCGACCTTGAGGCGCTCCAGGAAGGCGTTCTGCATGCGCTCCTGGGCCAGGCGGTAGGAGTGCTCGGGGAAGTACCGGTCCTGCACCCCGATCACCGTGATGCGAAAGCGCGCCGCCAGGACCTTGTTCAGGTTCTCGCTGCGACGGCCGGACTGGTCGCTGCGACAGCGGGCGTTGTACAGATCGAGATCCGCCGCCGCCTCCACCGCCTGGACCAGGAGCCCGCTGGTGGCCTCATCCAGCAGGCCTTGGGCAAGGACACCGCCGTTCAGGACCGCCGCGAGGACGGCCGCAACCAGCGCCCGGGCGGCCGCCCGACCTTTCCCGGGGGCGTTCAACTGCGCCCGTAGACCGGCACTGCGGCCCCGGTGACGCAGCGGGCGGCGTCGGAGGCGAGGAACAGGATCACATCCGCCAGGGCCGCGGTCGGCACCCAGAGGTCGAAGTCCGCATCCGGCATGGCGGCGCGGTTCTGGGGGGTGTCCAGGGTCCCGGGCAGGACGCAGTTGACCGTGATACCCGCGTCCTTCAGCTCCGCAGACAGGCCCTCGGTGAGGGTGATGACCGCCGCCTTGGAGGCGCAGTAGGGGATCATCTGGGCCTTGCCTTGTGTGGCGGCCCGGGCGGAGACGTTGACGATGCGCCCGCCGCCCCGTTCCAGCAGGGCCGGGACCAGGGCCCGGCAGGCGTGGAAGACGCTGCGGGTATTCAGGTCGAGCATGAAGTCCCAGTCCCGGTCGGAGGTCTCGTGCAGGGGTGGCCCCATGGTGAAGCCCCCGGCGATGTTGGCCAGGATGTCCACCCCCCCGAAGTGTGCGACCACTCGCTGGGCCAGGTCGGCGACGGACTGGGCGTCGAGCAGATCGACGGCGAAGGTGGCGGAGTCAGTCCCCGCCGGGAGTTCGGCCTGGGCAGCGGCGAGGCCCTCCAGGCCCCGGTCCACCAGGGCGACCCTGGCCCCGGCGGCGGCGAAGGCCTGGGCGACGGCGCGCCCGAGATTACCGGCGGCGCCGGTGATGACGGCGACTTTGCCTGTGAGGCTGTACATGGGGTGTCTCCTCTGAGTGTCCTGAACCTGGGGCGGGATTATACGCGGGCCGGGCCTGGCCTCAGGGGGCCAGGCGCGTGACGGCCCAGCCGTCCCCGTCCCGGCTATAGCGGAAGCGGTCGTGCAGGCGACTCTCACGGCCCTGCCAGAACTCGATGCTGGCCGGGATCACCCGGAAGCCGCCCCAGAAATCCGGCAGCGGGATCTCGCCCTCGCCGAAGCGGCGACGCATCTCCGCCACTTTCATCTCCAGCAGGGAGCGGGAGCTGATGACCTGGCTCTGGTGGGAGGCCCAGGCCCCGATCTGGCTGCCGCGAGGGCGGGTGACGAAGTAGCCCAGGGACTCGGCGGTGGAGATCTTCTCGACCTGACCCAGGATGCACACCTGGCGGGCCAGTCCGACCCAGGGGAACAGACAGGCGACCTTCGGATTGCCGTCCATCTCGGTCGCCTTGCGACTCTCGTAGTTGGTGAAGAAGACGAAACCGCGCTGGTCGTAGAGCTTGAGCAGGACAGTGCGCAGGGACGGCTGGCCGTCGGGGGCCACGGTGGCCAGGCCCATGCCATTGGGCTCCGGGATGCCGGTGCCTATGGCCTCCTCATACCAGGTCTGGAACTGGCGGATGGGGTCGGCGTCCAGGTCCGGCTCGGACAGACCGACCTCCATGGCGTGGGCGCGGAAGGCCTCTGGATTCAGGTGCATGGGATCTCTCTAAGAGAAGCGGTGGGACTAGGGATGGGGGCGGCGGGCGGCGGAACCCAGGGGGCGGAGCCCGCGTGCCCGGGGGCTTCGCCAGGTCGGAGGGTCCAGCCCCAGGCGTCGCCGGCCCTGGACGGGGCGCGGCGACTCGCCCGGCACATTAAGGCTCTGTCTGCATTAGCTGTTGGGGATGGCCAAGTCATTGAAGTGGCGGGT
>DYRB01000292.1 GCA_020718945.1 Lamprocystis purpurea
GGTCGTCGTGACAGGCGACGGTGTAGAGCCGCCGGCCCAGGCGCTCGGCCATGTACCGCACAAAGCGCGTCTTGCCGCACCCGGTGGGGCCCTTGATCATCATCGGCAGCCGGTTGTGGAAGGCGTGCTCGAACAGCCCCACCTCCTGGCCCTGGGGGCGGTAGAAGATGGGCAGGGCGGCGATCTGGGGTAGGGCGTGCATCGAGGCTCCGGTAGTCAACCTGGAAATGGCAATTCGGCCGCAAATGAACGCAAAAAGCGCAAATGAAACCGCAGGGTAGGTGCGGCCCCCCTGTCATCCGCAGGGTGCGCCCGAAGCCGGACGCGAATCCATGTTCATTTGCGTCTATTTGCGTTCATTTGCGGCTCAACTACTTTTCTTGGGTTTAATGGCTGGCCAAGGTAAAGGCGATCCCGATCAGGACCCCAGGCACCAGCAGCCACAGGGCGACCACCCAGCGCCAGGGTCCGCGCAGCCCCCTAAGCCCCATGAACCAGTCGCCCACCAATTGGCCCTTGACCAGGGCCAGGCCCAGTACCGCCAGGGCCAGGGGCAGGCCGCCGAGCCCGGACGCACCTATGCCGAAGGTCACCAGGGTCAGGCCCACCAGGACCAGGTAGACCCGGGTGCAGGGGCGAAGCCAGGGCCGCCGGGCCGCGGGGCTCAGCGCATCACGTAGATCAGAGGGAAGAGGATTAGCCATACCAGATCGACCATGTGCCAATAGGAGGCCCCTGTCTCCACCCCGGAATGGTCCGCGGCCGAGTAGCCCCCGGCACGGGCCTTGAGGGCCACTGCTGCCAGGATGACCATGCCGAGGATCACATGCATGAAGTGGAAGAAGGTCAGGGACAGGTAAAACATGTAAAAGGTGTTGGTGCTCAGCGTCACCCCGGCCCCGAAGTGGTGGGCGTACTCAAACCCCTTCACCACCAGGAAGACCAGCCCCATGCCCAGGGCTGCCAGCAGCCAGCGCACGCAGCCGCGGTTGTCGCCCTCCCGGATCAGGGCCACCGCCCGCACCACGAAGAAGCTCCCGGTGATCAGGGCCAGGGTGTTGAGCAGGGCAGCCCCCCGGTCCAGGGTCGCCTGGCCGGCGTTGAACAGGGCCACGTCGCCTACGCGGGCGAAGGCATAGGCGGCGAAGAAGACGGCGAAGACGCCCAGTTCGGCCAGGATGAAGATCCAGATGGCCAGATCACCCGGGGGGTAGCGGTTGGCCTGGACGGTCAGGGGTACAGACATGGGGGCTCCGACGGTTCCGGGGCCGGGCGGCCCCGAGAAAGCCGTGATGCTAGGGCCCCGGGACCGCGGGGGCTTTGACTGGGGTCAAGTCGCATCCTGGGCTGGGGGTATGCCCTGGGCGTTGTCGGCTCGCCCTCGACCTGTGCGGCACGGTATGACCAACGTCAAGGCAGGCGGACCTCCATAGTCCATAATCGGCGCCCCACTCAGATGCAGGACCCCAACCATGAGCGACACCATCTCCGCCGCCCTGTCCGACGACCACCGGCGCTGTGATCGACTGCTGGCCCTGGTGGAGCAGGCCGCGGACGGTGGCGACTGGACCTCGGTGGGGGCCGAGGCGGCGTCCTTCCACGAGGCCATGGAGCGCCACTTCCGCTACGAGGAGGAGGTCCTGTTCCCCGCCCTGGAGGCCAGGGCGCCCATGGCCACGGGTCCCACCGGGGTGATGCGCATGGAGCATACCCAGATGCGGCACATGCTGACCGATCTGGCCGCGGCGGTGGCCGGGCATGCCGCGGACGACTGCTTGGGGGTGCTGGAGACCCTGCACCTGATCACCCAGCAGCACAACGCCAAGGAAGAGGGCATCCTCTACCCCATGGCGGACCGTGCCCTGGCCGGCGAGGCCGCCGGACTCCTGGCCGGCTTTACCCCGGCCCCCTGAGCGCCGCGGGGACTGGCCATGGACCACATCCTCGACGCCCGCGGCCTGGAGCCGCCTGAGCCCATGGAGCGGACCCTCGACGCCCTGGCAACCCTGCCCCAGGGGGATCGTCTGGAGCTGCGCCTGGTCCGCCAGCCCTTCCCCCTGTTCGACCTGCTGCGCCGGATGGGCTACCGCTGGGAGGTCTCCGGCGGCGATGGCGACTACCGCATCCTGATCCGTTCGCAGGATGCACCGAGCCCCGGGGCCTGAGGGCGCCAGGCCAGCCCCTGCCCCCATGGTCGATACCACAGGTCTCAGCCTAGATCAGGCCCCGCCGATCCATCTGCCCCTGCGCCTGCTGCTCACCGCCCCCTGGTTCGCGGCGGCCGCCGGTGTGGTGCTGATGTCGGTCGGCGAGCCGGCCCTGGTCTCGCGCTGGACCCCCACGGCCCTGGCCCTGACCCACCTGATCACCGTCGGCTTCCTCGGCCAGGCCATGTGCGGGGCCTTGCTACAGATGCTCCCGGTGATCGCGGGGGCCCCGGTCCCAGGGGTTCGACCCGTGGCGGCCCTGGTCCACCTGGCCCTTGCCGCCGGGGCCGGGTTCCTGGCCGCGGGGTTCCTGGGTTCCGGGGGCTGGGCCCTGGCCCTGGGCGCCGCCGCCTCGGTGCTGGGGTTCGGGGTCTTCCTGGCTGCCGTCGGCGTTGCCCTGGTCAGGGCCAGGGGGGCACCGGCGACCCTGGGGTCCCTGCGCCTGGCCGGTGTCGCCCTGATCCCGACCCTGGTCCTAGGCGCCAGCCTGGTCTCGGCCCTGCTCGGATGGGTCAGCCTGCCGGCCTTTGCGACCTGGGTTGACCTGCACCTCGCCTGGGGGCTGTTCGGTTGGGTCGGGTTGCTGATCGTCGGGGTGGGGTACCAGGTCGTGCCCATGTTCCACGTCACCCCGGCCTACCCCAGGGCCCTGACCCGCTTCCTGGCCCCGCTGCTCTTCGCCGTCCTGGTCGCCGCCAGCGTAGCGGCCCTGGCGGGGCCCGGGGCCTGGGCCGAGGTTGCCAAGGGGCTGGCCCAGGGCGGGGCGGCCCTGGGCCTAAGCGCCTTTGCCCTGGTCACGCTTCGGTTGCAACGGCAGCGCAGCCGGCGGCGGCGGGATGCGACCCTGCCGCACTGGTGGTCGGCCATGGGCTCTCTGGTGGCCGCCGCCGGTGCCTGGGGATTGGGGGCACCGGACAGCCTGATCGGGGTCCTGCTGCTGGTCGGGGTCGGGATTGGGCTGCCCAGTGGTATGCTGTTCAAGATCGTCCCCTTCCTGTGCTGGTTCCACTTGCAGCAGCGCCAGATCGCGACCGGCCGCTTCGATGTGCGGGTGCCGCACATGCACGGTTTCCTGCCGGAACGCCTGACCCGCTGGCAATGGTGGCTTCACCTGGGGGCCCTGGTCACCCTGGTCGCCGCCGTCGCCGAGCCGCGCCTGACCCTGCCGGGGGGCGGCCTGCTGTTGGTCGCCTCCCTGCTGCTCGCGGGTCTACTGGGCAACGCCGCCCTGCGTTACCGCCATACCCGCGCCCTACTCGGGCAGCCCGCCATGGACCTGGCGGTACCCGAGGTCGGCCAGTAACCTCGATCTGGCCCCCGGGGCCTGGGCCGCGATTGGCGGCGCCGGCCCTTCAGCGGCGATACTACCCAAACACTGAGCCTCGGAAGACACCGCGATGATCGAATTACTCCGCCAGGCCCCCCTGCTATCCGGCCTCAATGCAGACCAGTTGGGGCGGGTCGTGCGCAACGCCGCTGCGGTCCACCTGGACGAAGGCCAGTGGCTGTTCAGCCAGGGCGACCCGTCGCGGCACTTCTATTTCCTGCACAAGGGCCAGGTGCGCCTGTTCCGGCTCTCCCCGGAGGGGACTGAGAAGATCATCGAGATCGTCGCCCCAGGCCAGACCTTTGCCGAGGCCCTGATGTTCCTCAATGCCCCGCGCTACCCGGTCTGCGCCGCCGCGCTGGAGCCGGCGGAGTTGATCGGCATCGACGCCCGCGCCTTCGCCGCCATGCTGCGCGAGTCCGTGGACACCTGCTTCGTGGTGATGGGGGCCTTGAGTCAGCGCTTGCGGGCCCTGGTGGGAGAGATCGACGACCTTACCCTGCACGGTGCCAAGAGCCGGGTCGCCCGTTACATCCTGTGTCATGTGGCCCAGGGCCAGAGCAGCCTAGACCTGGACGTGCCCAAGGGTATCCTGGCCTCCCGCCTGTCGGTGAAACCTGAGACCTTCTCCCGCGTCATCAAGCAGTTGACCCTGGATCACGTCATCTCGATCCAGGGTGCCCACGTGGTCATCGAAGACCACGCCGGCCTCGCCGCCATAGCAGAGCTGGAGCGGGATGCGGAGCTGAGGTCGCGGCCCTGTGAGGTCCTGACCAGGGGGAGCTGACCCGAGCGACCAGAGGCGATGGCCACCGGGCCTGGGGCCGGGGCCGACGGACGCGAACTCCTTACTCGGCCCGGGAGAGACCGGGACCTTCGGTGGCGAGATCCAACTCGGTCAGGATGGCAGGGACCGGGGTCCTGATGCACAGGCACAGCTCGGCAGGCTGCTCTTGCTTGAAGCTGTTGAAGCCCTGGTTCTCGAACCGCACCTTATCCCCTCCGCCTATCTCCGACCAATCTCCGACCCGGGCCGCGGTGGTCAGCATACCCGCGGCGGGACGCCGCGTGACCCAGTTGCCGGCCGGAGGC
>DYRB01000293.1 GCA_020718945.1 Lamprocystis purpurea
TGCCCAGGGCCTGGTAGACCGTGGCCATCTCCAGGCCGATGATGCCGCCGCCGAGGATCAGCAGCCGCTCCGGGACCGAGGCCAGTTCCAGGGCCCCGGTGGAGTCCAGCACCCGCGGGTCCTCGTGGGGGAAGCCGGGGATGCGCACCGGGGTGGAGCCGCAGGCGATGATGGCGTGGTCGAACAGGACATTGACCCGCCCCTCCCGGGTCTCCACGCCGATGCGGTTGGGGGCCTCGAAGCGCCCAGTCCCCTGCACCACCCGCACCTTGCGCTGCTTGGCCAGTGCCGCCAGGCCGCCGGTGAGCTTGGCGACGATCCTGTCCTTGTTGGCGCGGAGCTTGTCGATGTCGATCTTGGGCGTGCCGAAGTCGATGCCGATGTGGGCCATCTCGCGCGCCTCGTTCAGGATCGCTGCGGCGTGGAGCAGGGCCTTGGAGGGGATGCAGCCCACATTGAGGCAGACCCCGCCCAGATTGGCGTCGCGCTCGATCAGGACCACGTTCTTGCCGAGGTCTGCGGCGCGGAAGGCGGCGGTGTAGCCCCCGGGGCCGGCCCCGAGGACTACGACCTCGGCCTGGATGTCCTGCGCCTGGGCGGTGGTTGCGGTGGTCTCGGTCATGGGGTCCTCGGGCTTGGGGCCAGTCGGGTGCTGGGTGATGTGGCGTGGGGCGGATTATGCCAGCGGATCGGCCGCGCCGCCGCCTCCGCGGCGTTTCTGGAACCTCCGAACCGGGCCGTCCTACTCCTTCTCAAACCCATGGCTGGTGAACTTCAGCGTCCGGCAGTTCTCGGTCACGGTGCGCACCACATGGTCAGACGCGCCGGCAGGGATCTCGGCCTCGACCTCGATGGTCACGGTCGCCCGCGCACCGACCAGGCCGGCGATATGCGCTATGACCTCCTCGGCGATGCGACTGGCGTCCCGGCCTACCCGGGTGGTGTCGAGGACGGCCGTACCGTGGAAGCGCTTCGGCTTCGACGCCACTTTGGGCGGGGGCTCACCCGTTGCGGGCGGCACCAGGGCAGTGGGCCATGTGGGGTCGCCCTGTTCAGAGAATGTCCCAGTGACAGCGGGCGGCGAAGCCGCCCGCTCGGCATCCAGTTGCCGGCTCGCCAGGTCCGGCCTCACCACCAACCCCGGCGAATGGGCATCGGCCAGGGTCACCATCTGCCCGCCCCGCAGGCCCTGGTACCGGCCGGCGGCCTCGTCGAAACCATCGGCGAAGGCAAAGCTGTCCTGCGCCCAAAGCAGTAGATTCAGCCCGTCGCCGATGGCGTGGAGCAGCACGCTCGGGTCCCTGAGCCGCGGCAGGTAGAGGTAGCGCGCGAAGTCCTCGGCCAGTTGGTTGACGGCGACATGATTGCCGCGCCAGAGCGGCACCCGGTCCAGCTCCATCTTGAGCCGGGTCGGGGCGAAGCTGGTCAGGTACAGCTCGTCGGACCTCAGCTTCTTGCTGGCCCGCACGGCCAGGGCATCGCTTGAGCGGCAGTGAGTTCGGCCCATCCACATCCTTCTCGATGACCGGCACCCAGTTGTCGGAGAGGTAACGGGTCAGTTCCGACTGCACCCGCGGGTCGTCGATGGACACGTTGGCGGGCAGGATCAGCGGGTTGCGGTCGCCCTTCTCCCACAGGCTATGGATCACCGCCGCCATCAGGCGCAGCACGCCGCGGGTGCGCTGGAATTTCACCAGGGTGGACCAGTCCGTGTAGAGCCGGTCGAAGACCTCCGGGTGGATCGGGTAGGCCGCCTTGATGCGCTGCTCGTACTCGGCCTCGCGGCACTCGGTTGGGAACTCGGCCTGCTGGCTGCGGTAGAACTCGGCGAAGGCCCGCGCCACCAGGTCCCGGTCCTTGAACTGGGCGGGGTCGGCCAGGGGCTGGAACAGCCGTCGGCGGACTATCTCGAAGCCCTCCTCGGCACTGGCCGGGCGCCAGGAGGATTCCACCCTTCCGACCACGTTGCGCAGCCGGTCCAGGGCCTCGCGCCCACGGGTCCCGCCCACCTCCACGTCGTCCGCGTGGGACTTCCCCGAGGTGTCGGAGGCCGGCAGGCTGATGACCAGCAGGCAGTTCTTGGCCAGCTTGGCGGACTCGGTCAGCACCTGGGCGAAGCTGAACTGGGTCTCGAAGCCGCCCGCTGGCAGGTCGCTCTGGTCGTGGAGCTGGCGGGCGTAGGCCACCCACTCGTCGATCAGGATCAGGCAGGGGCCGTACTCGTTGAACAGCTCGCGCAGTACGTCGCCCGGGCTGGTGGCCTTCTCGTCGTCGGCCTGGACTCGGGCGAACGCCTTGGGACCACCAAGCTGCCAGGCCAGCTCACCCCAGAGGGTCCGGACCAGGGTACCGTCGGGCTTGACGCTCGGGTTGCCCGGCGAAATCTTGTTGCCGACCAGCACCACCCGCCGGGCACTGGGCACCTTGTCGGCCCCGGCGGAGGCCATGAGGGCCTCGATGCCGGCCAGCTCGGTGGGCGCTATGCCGGAGAACAGGTGATACAGCGCCAGCATCGAGTGCGTCTTGCCGCCGCCGAAGTTGGTCTGCAACTGGATGACCGGGTCGCCGCCGCCGGCCGTGAGGCGCCGCAGGGCGCCCACCAGCATCCCGGACAGGCTCTCGGTGAGATAGGTGCGGCGGAAGAACTCCACCGGGTCGCGGTACTCGGCGGTGCCCTCCCCCAGGTGCACCTGCCACAGGTCGGCGGCGAACTCGGCCTGCTGGTAGCGCCCGCTCGCCACGTCCTCGTGGGGCATCACCACCTCGCGCCAGGGCTTGAGGGCGCCGGTCACCCCGCTCTCGATGGCGGTGCCTGCGGACTTGCGCTTCTCGCTGCGCGCCTGCTCGTCGAAGCGCACCCGCAGCAGTTCCTGCTTGAGCTTGTCCACCTCGTCCGCCTGCGGGGCAGAGACGGAAGCCAGCAGCCGTCCGGCGGAGTCCAGGGCGCGGTAGGCGTCGTCGCCGGAGATGGGTTCCTGGTGCGCCCACTTGTTGCGCCAGTCGCGGACCTCGGAGACCAGGCTGCGCTCCGCATGACCCAGGGTCTTGCGGAACACCTCGTTCCAGGTCTCCCACATCAGCTTGAGCAACGCCGCCGCGTCCCAGTCCCCGATGCCCTTGTTGGCGAGGTTCGGGTCATCGACGAACCCCTTCACCTTGGCCATGGACAGGGCGTTGGCGGCAACGGCGCCCTTGATCTCCCGCTCGACGAAGGGCCCGAGGCCCGCCTTGAGCAGTTCCAGGGACTTGCCGACCCGTTCGTGGTTGGTGATGGCCATGGTCTAGTCGTCTCCTTCTACGCCGGCTCTCAGTTGCTCCAACAACGGCGGCAAGGCGATCTGCACCGTGTCCCAGAGGATGTTGCGGCTGGAGAAGCTCAGGGCCTGCTTGGCCGCCTCGATCATGTGTCCGACACGCCAGCGGCCATCGGGCGACATACTGCACCTGCGCCGTGCGCACCACCTCGTCGCGGAAATAGTGACTCAGGTCCTCGGGCGTGCGCAGATCGACCTTGCGCCCGCCCAGGGACCGGGACAGATCGATCTCGATCTGGGCCATGTCCAGCAGCGTCGGGTGGGCGTCGGGATCGAAGTCCACCAGCAGGTCGATGTCGCTATCCGGCCCCGCTGTGCCTTTGAGCTGCGAGCCGAACAGGGACAGGCGGCGGATGCGGTGCCGCTCGCAGATATGTGCCAGCGTCGATTCATGCAGTTCCGATAGCGGGTTCATGGCATCTCTCCCAGGGCAGATTCATCCGGCTCATCTGGCTCCCACGCTCCAGCGTGGGAGCAAGTCTCGACGCTCAGGCGTCGCGAGGCTGCACTGGCCGCTGGAGCGGCCAAGACTGCATTCCCACGCAGAGCGTGGGAACGAGATAGAGAGGTGTCCCAGGCCGGCGCCTAAGCGTGGTATGCAGGTCCTGAGGCTGCACGCCACGGTCGAAGCCCCCTGCGTCGCGGCCAGGGGGCCGCTCCCACGGTCTGGATGCAACCAACTGAGGGATGGCGCTATTCACCTTGGCTTATCCCTCGTCGAACAGATCGCCGGTGCCAGGCGCAGCGGCGCCCGGCGTCTCGCGGGCCAGGCGGGTGATCTCCGGCCAGCTCTGCACCAGGCCGTTGTAGGCCATGGCCTCGTTCGCGCGCTTCTTGCGCTCGCACAGGGTGTAGAGGCGGTAGCACAGCTCCCGGGCGGTCTCGGCCCGGCTGCCGAGCTTGGCGACCAGGGCCGCCGCCGCGCCCTCGCCGCCGGCCTCCAGCACGCGGATCAGTTGGTGGACCATCTCCCAGACGGTCAGGCGCTTGTCGGTGGTCGGGTCCCAGTCGGCGGGCAGCTCGGGGGGTTTCAGCAAGCGGACCTTGCCGGCCTTGGAGACCAGGATACCGGCCTCGGCCAGGCCGGAGACGCTGGTGTTCTTGGACTTGGAGAGCTGCTCGGCGACGCCGTAGTCGCCCTCGGCGAAGCCCGCGTGCTCGAACCAGGTCAGGGCCCAGCGGCTGTCGGCGTCGAAGTCCCCCTCCTGCTCGGCCAGGGCCTCGTCCAGGGTCTGGTTGATCAGGGCCAGCGCGGCGCGCACCGGGAGCGGCTGGCCCTCGGCGTCGAGCACCTT
>DYRB01000294.1 GCA_020718945.1 Lamprocystis purpurea
GGCGCCCTCGCCGCGATGGCGCCGCGCGATCAGCCCGGAGGCTGGGGACATCGCGCCGAGGCGGCGCTCTCACGCCTATCGGCCAGATGCCTGGAAGGGTGGATGCGCTTAATCCAACTCAAGAACTTCACCCATGACAAGGTGGAACGGCGCCGAGGCATCGACGCCACCATAAGGAGTCGTCCATGCCCGCGCAACCCCAGCCCCCGCACCCAGCAATTCCAAATTTGGAGGCCAGATCGGCGCCCGTGGGAGCGGTGCCTCACCGCGACCGTGTAATGTGGTGGTCCCCGGGCTCGCTGCGCTTCGCCCGGTCGCGCCGAGGCGGCGCTCCCACGGTGCTTCCGGCCTCGGCGCCAAACGATGGTCTCAAATTTGGAATTGCTGCCCCGCACCGGCGGTCGCGTACCCCCGCCTGCCTGGCCGCACTGCTCCTGGGCCTCGTCGCCCCGGTCACCCAGGCCGAGCAGGTCATCCGCTTCGCGCCCTTGCCGGAGGAAGACACCAAGATCGTCCACGAGCAGTTTCAGGGCCTGGCCGACTATCTCCAGGAGGAGACTGGGCTTTCCATCCGCTGGGTGCGGCTGCGCGACTACGCCGACATCGTCGAACAGTTTCGCGCCGGGGACATCGACCTCGCCTACCTCGGGCCCCTGCCCTATGTGATCCTGGCCCGAGACCATGCCCCTACCCGCCCCCTATGCTGCTTCCGCGACGCCGACGGGGCCGCCGCCTATACCTGCTCCCTGGTGGTCTACGGCGGCAGTGGCCTGACCCTCGACAGGCTCAAGGGGGTGCGGTTCGGCCTGACCCAGCCCTATTCGACCTGTGGCTACCTGGCCGCCTCTCGGATGCTGGCCACAGTGGGACTCAGCCTGACCGGCGACGGCAACAGCTTCCGTTACGCCGGCAGCCACTCCGAGGCCGCATTGGGGGTGGTCCAAGGGCGCTATGACGTGGCCGGGATCAAGACTGCCATCGCCGGGCGCTACCAGCACATGGACTTGGACGTGATCGCCACCAGCCCCGCCTACCCCGGCTTCAACCTGGTGGCCAATGCCGCCACCCTGGATGCGGCCACTATAGAGCGCCTGCAGACGGCCCTGCTACGCCTGGACCCCAAGGCCCGCCCGGGGCTGGCCGAGCGCATGAAGGGATGGGGCAACCCGGTCCGGCATGGCACAGTGCCACCGAACGAATGTGATTACTCCGGGGTGGCAGGGGACCTGGCCGACCTGCCTTGGCCCATCCCGGCGGGGCGGCCGTGAGGCGAGCCACCGCCCTGTCCCTGGTCCTGTTGCTGGGCGCCGAGGCGGTGCTCGCCTGGTACCTCAAGGGCCTCTACGAGGCCGAACTGCAACAGGGCCTGGGCTACCACGAGACCGAACTGGCCACCAGCCTGCGCAGTGTGATCGACGGCTACGGGCACCTGGTGGATGTGGTGGTGCGCTCCGACCTGGAGCGCCCCGAGGTCCTGACCCTGCTGGGCAAGGTGGCTGGGACCGACTCGGCGCAGGCGCGCCGGCTGCGCGGGCGCCTCTACCGGTTGCTCTATCCCACCTACGAGATACTGCGCGGCCACGACCTGCGGGTGCTCCAGTTCGTGCGCCCCGACGGGACATCCTTCGTGCGCTTCAACCGCCCGGACCTGTACGACGATGACATAGCCCGGGACCGGCCGCTGCTGCGCTTGGTGATCGATAGCGGCCGATCCGGCCAGGCCTTCGAGAACGGCCGGGTCTACCCCGGGTTTCGCTACGCCTACCCGCTCTTTGCCGGTGCTGAGGGCGACCGGCGCCTGATCGCGGTGGCGGACTTCAGCGTCTCCTTCGACGCCGTGCGGCGCTTGCTCCAGGAGTCGGGGAGCGGGGCCGGGACCCAGGGCCGCTTCGTACTGCGCCGCGACCTCCTTGAGCAGGTCGGCCACCCCAGCGCCCGGGCCCTGTTCCGCCCTGTCGCCATCCACCCGGCCTTCGTCTTAGAGGACGAGGCATCCAGCCTGCGTGACACCAAGCCCAGTCTGCCCCTGCCGCCCTGGGTGGACGAGGTGGACCGCAACCTGGCCGGGGATGCCGGGGTTCAGGCGGCCATAGATGCCGGCCAGCCCCGAGCCGTGCTGTCCTGCATCACCCTGGATGACTGTTACGCCGTGGCCCTGCTCCCGGTGCGGGACAGTGCGCAGCGGGTGGCGGGCTTCCTGGTCACCTACAGCCCGGCCCCGCGCCTGGCCATGACCCGCAACCGCCTGGCGGTCGCCTTTCTGGGCGGCAGCCTGCTGATCCTGGTGGCGGGGTTCGCCCTGCGCCGCGCCCTGGCATCGCGACAGCGGCTGCGGACCATCAGCGAGAACATGGCCGAGGGGCTCTATGTCGTCGACACCGCCGGCATCACCCTCTATGTCAACGCCGCGGCCAGCGAACTCCTGGGCTACGCCAGCCACGAACTGGTCGGCCAGCCCGCCCATGACCTGATCCACGCCCAGCATGGCGAGGAAGCGGTCCCCGCCGACCGCTGTCCCACGCGCTTGTGGGCCGCACGCGGCGAGGTCTTTCGCAGCGACATGGAGGTCTTCCGCCACAAGACCGGGCGCCTGCTGCGGGTCAGCCTGGTCAGCTCGCCCCTGCGTGAGGAGGGGCAGGTCACCGGGACCGTGGTCCTGTTCCGCGACATCGGGGCCGAGCACGAGGCGCGCATGCGCCTGCAACAGGCCGACATCGCCTTCAGCAACCTGGCCGAGGCGGTGGTAGTCACCGATGCCGATGCCAACATCCAGGCCGTCAATCACGCCTTCACCCTGATCACCGGCTACAGCGACGAGGAGGTGCGCGGCCAAAACCCGCGCCTGCTCGCCTCAGGCCGCCATGACCGCATCTACTACGAGCGCATGTGGCAGTCGATCCTCGGCCTGGGATTCTGGGAGGGGGAGATCTGGAACAAGCGCAAGAACGGCGAGATCTACCCGGAGACCCTCAAGATCAACGCGGTGCGCGACGATCAGCAGCGCCTCGTCGGCTTCGTCAGCGTGTTCAGCGACATCACCGAGCTGCGCGCCAAGGAGGAGCGCCTGCGTCACCTGGCCTATCACGATCAGCTCACCGGGCTCTACAACCGCAACGCCTTCCTGCAGATCCTAGAGCACGCCCTGCACCGGGCCCAGGACCGCGGGGCCGGCCTGGCCCTGCTCTACCTGGACCTGGACCGCTTCAAGCGCATCAACGATACCCTGGGCCACATAGTCGGCGACGGCCTGTTGCAGGAGGTCGCCCGGCGCATCCGCACCAGCCTGCGTGCCCAGGACGAGGCGGCCCGCCTGGGGGGCGACGAGTTCGTGGTCCTGATCGAAGACATCGACCAGCAGGCGGCCCCGGCGCGGGTCGCCCACGCCCTGCTCGAGCGCATCCGCGCCCCCTTGGGCCTAGACGGCAAGCCGCTCCATGTGACCGCCAGCATCGGCATCTGCGTCTTCCCCGAGGACGGGGACAGCCCCACCGCCCTGCTCAAGAACGCCGATGCGGCCATGTACCTGGCCAAGCAGAGCGGGCGCGATGCTTACCGCTACTTCACCGCCGCCATGGCCAAGGAGGCCGACGCCCGTTTTGAACTGGAGACCCGCCTGCGCGAGGCCCTGAAGACCGGCCAGATGCGCCTGGTCTATCAGCCCAAGGTCGCCCTGGCCGACGGCCGGGTGATCGGGCTGGAGGCCCTGGTGCGCTGGCAGCACCCCCGCGACGGCCTGCTGACCCCGGACCGCTTCCTGGGGGTGGCCGCCGAGACCGGCCTGATGCAGCCCCTGACCCAGTGGGTGCTGGGGGAGGCGAGCCGGCAGTCTGCCCGCTGGCGCGACGCCGGGCTGCCGGTGGGGCGTATCGCCTGCAACCTGGACGCCGGGGTCTTTCACCCCGCCGACCTGGAGGCGTTGCTGTTGGCCGCAGTGCGCGAGGCGGGCATAACCCCGGCGGACCTGGAACTGGAGATCCTGGAGACCGGGATGCTGCGTGAGGCCCAGAGCCAGGGGCTGTGGGACCGCCTGGTGGGCCACGGCTTCGACCTGTCCATTGATGACTTCGGCACCGGGGAGTCGTCCCTGGCGCGGATCAAGGAACTGCCGGTCAGTACCCTGAAGATCGACCGCGGCTTCGTACGCGACATCGAGACCAGCGAGGGCGACCGCTCCATAGTCCGCACCGTCATCGCCATGACCCGCACCCTGGGCAAGGAGGCCCTGGCGGAGGGGGTCGAGACCGACGCCCAGATGCGCTTCCTGATCGAGGCCGGGTGCGACGCGGTCCAGGGGTTCTGGTTCAGCCGGCCGTTGCCGCCAGAGGCCATCCCAGACCTGATCCGCGACCAGGTGTGCCGCACCAGGTTGGCAGCCCTGCTGCCGGGCCGCATCCCCGCTTGATTCCGGAAAGAGCAATTCAGCCGCAAATTACGCAAATTTACGCAAATGGGTCAGTCAGTTAGGCAGAGATCGCAGGTCACCCGCGAGGTGAGCAGAAGACCGACACTAAGCTCTTTTTTATTGGCTATGTCTGCATTAGGTGTTGGTTCGACCGGGAGGCCGACCGTGGGAGCG
>DYRB01000295.1 GCA_020718945.1 Lamprocystis purpurea
CGACCTGCGGGCCGTCCTCGGACCGGACCTGGCCCTATCCCGGGGTGACCTGAATCGGCCGTCCCTGGCCCTGCAAAGCATCCGCCTGCCCGGGCAGGCCGAAAGGTTGGCTTGGTTGGCGGAGCAAGTCCCCAAGCTGCCTGGCAGCGGCATCGTCTATACCCTCACGGTGCGCGACGCGGTCCAGGTGGCCGACTGGCTCCGCTCCCGGGGCATTGAGGTCGCCGCCTACACCGGCGAGACCGGTGACCGCCGGCCCGAGTTGGAGCAGGCCCTGCTGGACAATCGGGTCAAGGCACTGGTGGCCACCACGGCCCTCGGCATGGGCTACGACAAGCCCGACCTCGCCTTTGTCATCCATTACCAGACGCCCGGATCGGTCGTCGCCTACTACCAACAGGTGGGGCGGGCAGGGCGCGCCCTGGACGCCGCCTATGGCGTCCTCCTCAGCGGCAAGGAGGAGACGGAGATTACGGACTTCTTCATCCGCAGTGCCTTCCCGACCGAGGACGAGGTGGCCATGGTGCTGGGTGAGTTGGAGCACCATCGGGATGGGCTCTCGGTCCCGGAACTGGAGACCCGGGTCAACCTGAGCCGCGGCCGCATCCAGAAAACCCTGGACCTGCTGTCCCTGGAGTCCCCTGCGCCCATCGCGAAGCAGGGGGCCAAGTGGCAGTTGACGGCCGCGCGACTCGGCCCCGGGTTCTGGGACCGCGCCCGGCGCCTCACCGCCCTGCGTCGGGCCGAACAGCAACAGATGCAGGCGTATGTGCACCTGGAATCCGGCCACATGGCGTTCCTGATCCGGGCCTTGGACGGCGAGCCGGGCCAGATCGCGAACCCGGCCCTGCCGCCGCTCCCCGAGACCCCATCCCCCGACCTGGTGCGCGAGGCCGTGGCCTTCCTGCGCCGCACCAGTCTCCCTATAAGGCCGCGCCTACAATGGCCGGCCGGCGGCCTGCCGCATTTCCAGCTCAAGGGTAGGATTCCGCTTGATGTCCAGGCCCAGGAGGGCCGGGCCCTGTGCGTCTGGCGCGATGCCGGCTGGGGGGAACTGGTCTACGCGGGCAAGTACCGCGACGCCCGCTTTGCCGACGAACTGGTGAGCGCCTGCGCTACCCTGGTCCGAGGCTGGCGACCGGTGCCGGCCCCGGCCTGGGTCACCTGCATCCCGTCCCTGCGGCACCCCGACCTGGTGCCCGACTTTGCTCGCAGACTTGCGCGGGCCCTCGAACTCCCGTTTCATGCGGCCCTTGAGAAGACCTCCGAAAGGCCAGAGCAGAAGGACATGGCCAACAGCACCCAACAGGCGCGCAACCTCGACGGTGCGCTCGATATCCGCCCGCCGATCCCGCACGGCCCGGTCCTGCTCGTCGACGACATGGTGGACTCACGCTGGACCCTCACGGTGGCGGCCTGGCTGCTGCGCCGACACGGCAGCGGCCCGGTCTGGCCCCTGGCACTCGCACTTACCGGACACGACGAATGACCACCCCCCTCTCGCCCAATACCCAGGCCATCCTGCTGCTGACCGCGCCGCTCATCGTCGGGCGCGACAAGGCCGCCGCCGACCTGCTGACCCCCGGGCAATACAAGCGCCTGGCTCAGGCCTTGCGGGAACAGGGGCGCCAGCCGTCCGATCTGCTGGGCCCAGACGCGGACGCCCTCTGCACCGCCCTGGCCAGCGCCTGTGCACCCCAGATCGACCGAGACCGGCTGGTGGCCCTGCTGGGGCGGGGCTTCCAACTGAGCCAAGCCGTCGAGCGCTGGCACAGCCGCGCCCTCTGGGTCATCAGCCGCGCCGACGCCAACTACCCCCGCCGACTCAAGACGCGACTCAAGGAAGACGCCCCGGCGATCCTCTACGGCTGCGGGGACCTGAGTCTGCTGGACACCGGGGGCCTGGCCGTGGTCGGCTCCCGGCAGGTGGACGAGACCCTGATCGAGTACACGGAGCGCATCGGCCGGTTGGCCGCCAGGGCTGGCCGGACCCTGGTCTCCGGGGCCGCCCGCGGTATTGATCGGGCCGCCATGCGCGGCGCCCTGGAGGCGGATGGGCGAGCGGTCGGGGTCCTGGCGGACAGCCTGGAGCGCGCCTCCCTAACCCGCGAGCACCGCAACCTGCTGCTGGACGAGCGGTTGGTCCTGATCTCCCCCTACGACCCCAATGCTGGCTTCAACGTCGGCAACGCCATGCAGCGCAACAAGGCCATCTACGCCCTGGCCGACGCCGCCTTGGTGGTCAGTTCCGACCACAAGAAGGGCGGCACCTGGGCCGGGGCCATCGAGCAGTTGCAGAAGTATCGTCAGGTCCCGGTCTATGTCCGGGCGCCGGGAGAGATCGGGCCGGGACTCGCCGCACTGCAACAGGCAGGGGCCCTGCCTTGGCCGGAGCCCGAGACGGCCGAAGACTTGGCTCGCCTGTTGGATGCCGCCCCAGGGGTGCCCTGTCCGCCGACCGATCAGCCGCAGGCGCGGGCGATCCTCGCCCCCGCCGAACCGAAACCCCAGCCCCCGGCGACGACGCCCCTCCCGGAGCCGGTGGCGGCGGGAACAGGTGACGGCCCGGCCCCAGCCGTGGCCGGCCAGACCTCGGCAGACGAGTTGTTCGCCACCGTCCGCTCCCTGATCGGACGGATGCCCGTCCCGAAGACCGAGGCCGAGATCGCCACCGAGTTGAACGTCTCCAAGACCCAGGCCAAGGAATGGCTGTCGCGGCTGGTGCAGGAGGGGGTCCTGGAGCAGATCTCGCGGCCCGTGCGGTATCGGCCGGCGACGGTGAGACAGGTGCAGGGTAGGTTGTTTGGGTAGGCTGGGGCCAAGTCAGGGCTGCCCCTTCGCCCCGGGGCGCAGGCGTTCTTGCCGCCGGGGAAGGGGCCCATACTTCGCCGACCTTAGCTACTGCCTCGCGTCCCCTGGCCATGCATCAGACCAACCAGACCCCCATGCAAGAGGCCGCCGAGGTCCTGCGTAACCTCCCCGACGACAGTTCGCTGGAGGATATCCAGTACCACCTCGATGTTTTGGAGAAGATCCGCAAGGGTCGTGAGGACATCGCAAGCGGGCGGGCCTGTACCCAGGAGGAGGCCAAGCAGCGCCTGAGCCGATGGCTGGTGGGGTAGTCTGGTCCGAGGAGGCCCTGGACGACATCGACGCCATCGCGGCCTATATCGCCCGCGACTCGGTCACCCATGCGCGGCAGTTTGCCTCCTCGTAACACCGCTACGCGGTGTTACGCACTCTTGGTGCTCTGCGCCGCGGGTGGGGAGGCAGGTAGTCCGCACTGAGCGCGGCCGATGAGTGACACCTCAGAGCGGTGTCACGAGATCAGCAAAGGTGACCGGGATCGAGGTCACCAGGGGCGTCGCCGCCGCCTCCGTGCTCGGGTTGCACGCGGACCTGCCTGTTCCACGGCAAGCTAGACACCTGAAGCACCGAGACGAGGGCCCGGGAGACCCGCCTCGCGCCCCTGGCCGACCCCGACCGGGATGCAGAGTGCCGACGCTCGCACCTTTCCGGCGATGAGGGTTCCTGCCTGGCAGTGTGCGCACAAGCGGCGTACACTTCCCCCAGATTCAGACACCGGAGTCTCACATGAGCACAGCCACGACCAAAGACGGCCGCCTCAACATCCGCTGCGACGCCCGTGCGCGGCAGTTGCTCGACAAGGCGGCCGCCTACGCCCAAACCAGCGTGTCCGATTTTGTGCTGTCCCACGCCTTGGCCAGCGCGGAGGAAGTCGTGCAGGCGAATGAATCGATTACCCTGAAGGCCTTAGACTTTAAAGCCTTTCTGGCTGCCCTCGACGGGCCTGCACAGCCCAACGCTGCCTTGGCCCGCGCCTTCGACCGCCACGCCGAACAAGTCCGCCAATGACCGACTACCGTATCCGCCCGCTGGACGCTGGGATCGATACGGGGGCCTTTCATTGCGGGCAAGCCACCCTTGACGACTATGTCCGCCGTTTCGCGTCGCAGGATGTACGACGCGGCGTCGCGCGGGTCTTTGTCGCCACGCCCGATGAAGATCAGCACCGTCTGGCGGGCTTCTTTGCGTTGAGCGCCGGCAGCGTAGCCTGTTCCGACCTTCCGGCAGACCTGGCGCGCAAGCTGCCCCGGTATCCAGTGCCGGTGGCCTTACTGGGTCGGTTGGCGGTCGATACGGCCTATCAAGGGAAGGGGCTGGGATCGATCCTGCTCGCCGATGCCTGTCGGAAGGTGGCGAGCGCCAGCGCAGTCCTGGCGGTCGTCGGCATCGTTGTGGACGCTATAGACGAACCAGCGGCGGCCTTCTATCGGCATTTTGGCTTTATGCCGTTGCGGGGGATGCCGGGGCGCCTGCTCCTGCCTGCCCAGTTCTTCAGGTGACTGTCGGTTGCCCCAGCGCAATTGGCGGCGGAGTACGTTTATTCGTCAAGAGTGGTGATATCGACGGTGCCAGGAAGAAAAGATGGTCTGTTCCCTATTTTTTACACAGGAATTTCCCTTGCGCCACGGCCCCCCAGGCATAGGAAACTCAAGGCTATGTCTGCATTAGGTGTTGGTTCGACCGGGAGGCCGACCGTGGGAGCG
>DYRB01000296.1 GCA_020718945.1 Lamprocystis purpurea
CTCCCACGGTGGGCCTCCCGGTCGGACCAACACCTAATGCAGACATAGCCTAAGCGAAGCGGGACGGTCCGCGCAGCGGACCCTAGGGACTCACCCCGGGGTCGGGCCGCCCATAGTGGCCCCGGACATAGTCGTCCACCATGCGGGTGAATTGCAGGGCTATGTCCTCGCCGCGCAGGGTCGCGACCTTGTCGCCGTCCACATAGACCGGGGCCGAGGGGTTCTCCCCGGTCCCGGGCAGGCTGATGCCGATGTTGGCGTGCTTGCTCTCCCCGGGGCCATTGACCACGCAGCCCATGACGGCCACCTGCATGGACTCGACCCCTGGGTAGCGCTCCCGCCAATGGGGCATCTGGGCGCGCAGGTGGGCCTGGATGTCCTTCGCCAGGTGCTGGAAGGTGGCACTGGTGGTGCGCCCGCAGCCGGGGCAGGCAGTGACCATGGGGGCGAAGGCGCGCAGACCCATGGTCTGGAGTATCTCCTGGGCGACCAGGACCTCGCGGGTGCGGCCCTCCCCGGGCTCGGGGGTCAGGGAGATGCGGATGGTGTCGCCTATGCCCTCCTGGAGCAGCACGGCCAGGGCGGCGGTGGAGGCGACTATGCCCTTGGAG
This sequence comes from Lamprocystis purpurea, assembly GCA_020718945.1. GTDB lineage: Bacteria > Pseudomonadota > Gammaproteobacteria > Chromatiales > Chromatiaceae > DYRB01. Next base: position 612 of record DYRB01000296.1, read on the forward strand.
CCCATGCCGGCCTCGGTCAGCCCCAGGTGCAGGGCATAGTCGCAGCGCCCGGCCAGGGTGCGGTAGACACTGATCAGGTCCTGCACCCCGCTCATCTTGCAGGACAGGACTATGCGGTTGCGCCCCAGGCCCAGTTCCTCGGCCCGCCGGGCACTCTCCAGGGCGGAGACCACCAGGGCCTCGCGCATCACCGCCTCGGCGTCCTGGGGCTCTGGGCTGCGGGCATTGGCGTCCATGAGCCGCACCACCAGGTCCTGGTCCAGACTGCCCCAGTTGACCCCGATGCGCACCGCCCGGTCGTAACGGCAGGCGATTTCGACCAGGGTGGCGAACTGGCTGTCGCGCTTCTCGCCGCGACCGACGTTGCCGGGGTTGATGCGGTACTTGGCCAGGGCCTGGGCACACTCGGGGTAGTCGGTGAGCAGGCGGTGGCCGTTGAAATGGAAGTCCCCGATCAGCGGGACGCCTATGCCCAGGCGGTCCAGGGCCTCGCGGATGGCGGGCACGGCCTGGGCGGCGGACTCGGTGTTGACCGTCAGGCGCACCAGTTCCGACCCGGCCCGGGCCAGGTCGGCGACCTGGGCGACGGTCCCGGCGACATCGGCGGTGTCGGTGTTGGTCATGGACTGGACCACGATGGGGGCATCCCCGCCCACCAGGACAGGGCCGACGCGCACGGCGATGGAAGGGCGGCGTTGCATGGGTGAGGCGCTCATGGTGACTGTTGCCTGTGCTGGTGCTGGGGGCTCGGGCTCGGGCAGAACGGAAGGATGGCGACGCTCGCCGCTCAAGGCAAGGGGCGGCGCAGGCCCTGGAGCAGGTCCAGATAGTCCGGGTCGCCCGGGCCCAGATAGCCGTGGCGGGCCAGGAAGTCGATGATGACCAGGTTGCAGTTGAGCTTGAACGCGTCGCTGTCGCGCACCGTCTCGAACACCTGCTGTACCGGCCACAGGTAGAAGGCCTCGACCTCCCCGTCGGTATTGACCGGGGTGAAGCCGGTGGGCAGTTCCAGGTCGTAGCAGTACATGACATCGGGCTTGAGGCCGCGCTTGGAGGCCCGACAGTAGCTCACCGCCCCCACAGGCCGGGCCTGGTCGGCCAGGTCCGGGTCCATGCCCGCCTCCTCCCGGCACTCCTTGCGCAGGTTCTCCACCAGGCCTAGGCCCCAGGGCAGGCCGCCGGCCACCAGGTTATCCAGGTGCAGGGGATAGATGCGCCGGTCCGCGGCCCGCCGACCTATCCAGAGCTTGAGCCCCTCGGGGCTGCGCACGAAGCCGTTGAGGTGTTGCCCGAAGGCGCGCACCCCAAAGTAGGGCGCGGCGGCGCGGTCGATGAGCAGGCGGGCCTGGCGGTGGTCGCCGGCGGTCACCCCGTAGGCCTCGCCGAGCAGGGGTTCGATGACCCCATCGGTCACCAGGGCCGCGACCAGCTCCGCCAGGGCTTGGGTGCGGCCGGTGAAGTCCCGCGCCTGAGGCGTCCAGTGCACCATCTCCGGGGTGACCCGAAACTGCCCGGGCCAGCGCCGGAGTTCATCGGCGAAGGCCGGGCGCACCCAGCCCAGACGCTCGCCGTCCAGGGACCAGGGGCGAAACCCCGCCGGGTCCCAGGCGTTACAGGCGCGGATGTGGTCGAGGAAGCCCATGGCTCACTCCGCCGCCTTGGCCGAGTCCCACAGGCGCTCCATGTCCTCGCGGTGCTCGGGCCCAGGGGCCTTGCCGGCGGCGGCCAGGCCGGTCTCCACCGCGGCAAAGCGCCGCTCGAAGCGGTGGTTGGCGGCACGCAGGGCCTGCTCGGCGTCCACCCCCAGGTGGCGGGCCAGGTTGACGCAGGAGAACAGCAGGTCGCCGACCTCATGGACCCGCCGGCTGGGGGCCTCCTCCAGGGCCAGGACCTCGCGGCATTCGCCCAGTTCCTCCTCGACCTTGGCCAGGACCCCATCCACCGAGTCCCAGTCGAAACCGACCCTGGCCGCCCGGCGCTGGAGCTTATCGGCCCGCAGCAGGGCCGGCAGGGCCTGGGCGACGCCGGCCAGCACCCCGGCCAGCACGCCGGCCAGCACGCCGGCCTGACCGGTCGGCTTGGCCGCCCGCTCCGCGGCCTTCTCCCGCTCCCAGTTGGCCCGCACCGCGGCCTCGTCCGCCAGGTCTGCATCGCCGAAGACGTGGGGATGGCGGCGCAGCATCTTGGCGCAGATCCCCGCCACCACATCGGCGAAGGCGAAGCTGCCGCGCTCTTCGGCCATGCGGGCATGAAAGACCACTTGCAGGAGCAGGTCGCCCAACTCGTCGCGCAGTTCCCCCATGTTGTCCCGCTCGATGGCCTCGGCGACCTCATAGGCCTCTTCCAGCGTATAGGGGAGGATGCTGCGAAAGTCCTGCTCCAGGTCCCAGGGGCAGCCGCCCTGGGGGTCGCGCAGGCGGGCCATGATGGCCAGCAAGTCGTCGATGGTCGCCGGGGCTGCCACGGATCAGCCGAAGACGATGCCGAGCAGGATGGCCCCTAGCCCGCCCCAGACCCAGTAGAGGGTCGGGATGCCGATGACTTCATCCGGGCGGGTGGCAGCCGGGTCCTGGAGCACCGCAAAGAGGTGCGGCCCGGCCATGAGCCAGGGGATGAAGCCGAACACCACCGGCACCGCCAGCCACAGGGGGACCGGCTCGTTGAGCGCCAGGGTCACGGCCAGGGCGGGCCACAGCACTATGTAGGCGGCGGTGAGCTGTGCGTCCCGGGAGCGCTCACTGGTCTTGACGAAGGCCCACACCGCCGCGATGCCCCACAGGGCCGCGACTATGACTATGACCAGACGCATGGCGGCAGGCGCAGCCCCGGGCCCCGGGGGATCATTTCCTGAGGAAGCTGATGTGGGGGCTGGCGGCCACGTGGATCCGATCAATGCAGTCGCCAGGCTTGGCCGTAAACCGACTCAGGTCGTCCATGGTGCAACGGCCCGCGTCCGACATCTCGATACGTTCGATTTCGGCGCAGGTGACGCCGTTGAAGGTGATCTCCCGGTACTGACGATCCGTGGGGTTCAGGTCGAAGAAGTTGCGGGTGATCTGGTTGTAGACCGCACCGTTACGCAGGATGACGGTGAATCGGAAGGCGATGTCCTTGATCCGATAGGGCAGCGTATTGGTCAGGGTCAGGCCGAACATGCAGGCGTCATGGTAGGCCTTCTTCACATGCAGGCTCAGGACCGCCTGCTTGGGATTGCCGCTGGTGCTCACCGCCGGGGTGCGCTCCACCTTGGGCGCGGTGGCCGAGGTATCCACCTGGGGCTCGCCGATCTTGGCGCAGCCGGACGCGAACAGGGCAACCATCAGGCAGCAGGCAGGCGCGAGGGGCTTTCTCATCGTCTTCGACCTCAACAGCGGTGGGGGCGGGAAGGATACACGACTGGGCCGGTCAAGGGGCCGACCGGCGAGGCGGCGGGTCAGAACTGGCCGGTCCGCAGCAACACCAGGGTGCAGGCGCGCTCGTGGGGGATATGGGCATCGGACAGGGCCTGCTCCAGGGGCCGGGACTCGCTGCCCGGGTTGAAGATGACTCGCCCCGGGGCCAGCCTCAGGATGTCTGCCAGCATGTGCCGGCTGCGATCCTCCCCCACATAGACCGTCAGGGTATGCACCGGACCCTGCACCGCCCCCAGGCTCGCCACCACCGGGATGTCCTCGATACGATGGGCCTTGGGGTGAACGGGGATGACCTGATAACCAGCGTTGGCGAGCATCTGCACAGCCTGGAAGGCGTAGCGGGTGGGCTTGGGACTGGCCCCGAGGACCACCACACGATGGTCCCGGGGTTTGAGGTGTCTGTGCATGGGCGGCCGGGTCTGTGGCTTGCGCGGGGGTGGACGGTGCCCCATGGTATCCAAACCGACCCGCCGGGGTCCATGCGTAGACCCGGCCCAGCAGTTCCAAATTTGGGGGCCAGATCGGTGCCCGTGGGAGCGGCGCC
>DYRB01000297.1 GCA_020718945.1 Lamprocystis purpurea
GGCGCTCCCACGGTGGGCCTCCCGGTCGGACCAACACCTAATGCAGACATAGCCTAGGTCGACTGGGTTGCGTGGCGTTGGGGCATCTGGACTGGCTCCCACGCCAGGCCCCGGACCCCAGGTCCCAGGGCCGCCCGGCGACGCTCAGCCGCCACCCCCCGCCGCCTTCACCTCCACCACCCCGGTCCCGGTCCAGGCCCGCCACTGGGGTCGGTACATGTCCACCACCGAGGCGGCGGGCTGGGCGAAGGTCCCGGGGGAGACCGCCCTGAGCCGGTAGGCGAGCTGGAACTGGGGCCGGTCCTCGGCCCCCCGGTCCAGGGCGGCGATGAAGCGGTCGGACCTGAACTCGGTGTGGGCGGCGACCTCCTCCAGCCCCATCCAGGGGATGCCGGCCAGGTCCCCGGCCTTGATCAGGTGGGGGTTGTCGATCTCGAACCCGGCCGGCAGCGGGTCGTCGAGGATCAGCCGGGCCTGGCGCGGCCCGTCCCCGCTGACCGTGACCACGGCGATGAGCCGATCACCCTGGGCGACCTGGGTCGGGTCCACCCCGCGGCCCTGGAGGTCGTAGTAGGCACGCTGGATGCGGTAGCCCTGGCCCCCGGCGGCGGGCGGCGTGACCGGCACCCCGGTGACGGTCATCAGGACCTCCTCCGCGGCCTTGCCGCGATTGGCTATGACCATCGGCCTGGCCAGCAGGTTGGCCCCGTCCAGGCGCCGGAACAGGGCCCCGGTCTGGGCCTGTCCGTCGATGGCCAGGTCCGGCTTGGCCGCCCCCTGGATCAGGGCCTGGGCGGCGAGCAGGGTCCAGGCGTCGTCCTGGGTGCTGGTGTAGCGGGCCGCCTCGCGCAGGGCGGCGACCCGGGCCGCCAGACCGTCCAGGTCGATGGCCTGGCCCCCGGCCTCGGCGGCCAGGGTCAGGAGGGCCGCGGCGTCGCGCAGGGCCGAGCCGAAGTCCGGCCGCCAGGCAGCGCCGTCGTCGGTACCCGAGTCCAGGTCCGCCAGGGCCGCCTGGAAGGCCATGTCGGCCCTGGGCTTGTCGCCATAGAGGGCGAGCCCGGCGGCGATCTGCGCCTTGGCCAGCGGGGTGGCGAAGGCGTCCAGCTTGGCCTCGGCGTAGTAGCGCAGGTCGCCGATGGCGGCCCGCCCATTGCGGGCCAGGACATAGAGGGCATAGGCGATGTCCTGACCGGCGTCGGTGAAGTCCCCGGCATAGGCCAGGCGGTTGCGCAGGTTGTCCACGGCGTTGTCGAAGGCGACCGCCGGGACTGTGAAACCGCGCTCCCGGGCCCGGGTCAGGAAGTCGGTGACATAGGCGTCCAGCCAGGCGTCATCGCCCAGGGCCCCCCAGGCCCCGAAGCCGCCGGAGGCGGACTGGTTGGCCAGGACCTCGCCGATGGCCGTGCGTACCCGCTCCTTGGCATCGGCATCCGCCGGCAGACCGGCGGCCAGGGCGACCTGGTCCAGATAGAGCAGGGGCAGGGCCCGGCTGACGAGCTGTTCGGAGCAGCCGTAGGGGTAGAGGTCCAGGGCCATGAGCACCCCGGGGATGTCCAGGCGCCCGGCCCCGCCCACGGAGACCAGGGCGGTGGCGGTCCCGGGGACCAGCCCGGCCAGGGCCTCGGCCCCAATCGACACCTGCCCGCCGGGGGGCAGGGGCAGGGCCCGGGTCTGGGCCATGGCCGGGGCATTGGCCCGCACCCCCAGGGTCAGGGCCTTGGTCAGGTCCCGCCCGTCCGGGGTGCGCAGGTGCAACGTCAGGGCCGCGTCCCCCACCCCCTGGGCGCTGAGGGGGAATTCCACCCGGGCCCGGCCGCCCTGGGCCAGGCTGACGGTCTGGGCACCGGCGGGGCTGGCGACCGCCCCACCCGCCGCCTCCAGGCTCACCACCATATCGCCCGCAGGGCCCTCCACATGGGTCAGTTCGACGCCCAGGCGGGACCTATCCCCCGGGGCCAGGAACCGCGGCAGGGCAGCGGCCATGACCACCGGGTCGCGCACCAGCACGTCCTTGACCGCATGCCCGACCCCGGCCTGGGTCCAGGCCATGGCCATGACCCGCACGGTGCCGTTGAAGTCCGGCAGGTCGAAGCGGACCTGGGCCCGCCCCTGGGCATCGAGCTTGACCACCCCGGAGAAGAAGGCGACCAGCTCCTCGGTGGGCGGCGGGCCCTGGATCTGGCTGAGGCCGCCGTCGCCCCCGGAGCGGACTACACCAGGGACGCCCTGCATGCGGTCGATGAGCCTGCCGTAGAGGTCGCGCAGTTCCATGCCCAGCTTGCGCTGACCGAAGTACCAGCCGTCCGGGTCCGGGGCCTGGTAGCGGGTCAGGTTGAGGATGCCCTGATCCACCGCGGCGACGGTCACATAGGCCGTATCCCCAGCGGCGAGCCCAGGCACGGAAATCCCGATGTCCATGGGCCCGCGCGGGCTTGCCTGATCACCGATGGCCAGGGCCGGGGCCAGGCGGCGGGTCCCCGGGTCCACCGCGGCCCAGGCCAGGCCCAGGGCGCGGGCGGGCATGCGCTTGGCGGCCAGGTCCATGGGGCGGTAGAGCACGGCGGTGACGTAGGCCCCGGGGCCCCAGGCCTCGGTCACCGGCAGGTCTACGGTGGTGCCGCCTTGCGGGACCTCGACCTGGGTCATGGCGATGAGGCGGTCGTCCAGGACCATGACCAGGGCAGTGCCGGGGAAGCGCGGCTCGATGCGGGCGCGGGCCTTCTCCCCGACCTGGTAGGCGGCCTTGTCCAGGGACACCTTGAGCAGGTCCGGGGTGTCGGCGGCCCCGGGGGCGACGTACCAGCCGGCCTCGAAGGGGACCGAGGTGGGCAGGGCGGCGCCGCTGGCGTCGGTCAGGTCCAGGCGATAGGCGCCCCAGTCCACCTTGGCCTCGATGTGCCCGGGGGCATCCGCGGCCAGGTCCAGGGTGCCGTCGGCGACCCTCTGGGTGCTGGTGATGGGCTCGTAGTCCCACTGGCCGTCCTTTTGGTACCACTGGAAGCTGGTCTGGACCCGGGACAGGGTCCAGCGCAGGCCCTTGTGCGCCTGGCGCGCCCCGTCCGCGCCCAAGGCCAGGACCTCGAAGCGGGCGCTGCCGCCCTGTTCCACTGAGCCGTCGAACAGGGGCTTGACCCCGATACGGCCCTGCCGGCTAGCCACCGGGAGCTTGAGGCTGCGCTCCACCGGTCGGCCGCTGCCGTCCAGGACGCGCAGGTCGATCTGCGCCTCCAGGGGGCGGCTGCTCGGCGGCATCTCCGGGATCTGCGGGACCAGGGTGGCCCGGCCCTGGGCATCGGTGGTCGCCGGGGGCAGGGGCTCGGCCCCGGTCTGGACCTCCTCGTCGGCGACGCCGAAGCGGTAGCCCGGGAGACCAGGCAGACCGTCGGTGGGGGACAGGCGGGTCTCGCCCTCAATGGCCAGCCCGGCGGCCGGGGCGCCGAACAGGTACCGGGCCTCGATGTCGATCCCCGGCGGGTCGGCCGGGTTCAGGGTCGCGGCGGTGCTGGTGGGGGTGAAGGTCAGGCGCTCGGGCTCGAAGTCCTCCACCAGGAAGGCGACCTCCGCCAGGGCCGTGCCCTTGGGGTCGGCATAGAGGGCGGCGCGCCAGGTGCCGCGCTGGGCGCTGGGGCTCAAGGCCAGGTCCACCTGGCGGGCCCCCAGGCCCCGGTCCTGGGTCAGGACCCGCTCCCGCTCCACCCCGTCCGGGCGCTTGAGGATCAGGGTCAGGGGGCCGCCGCCCAGGGCCTGGGCCCCGGCCTGAGCACGGGCGTCGCGCACCAGGGCGGTGACGTGGACCGTCTCACCGGGGCGGTAGGCGCCGCGCTCGGTGACCAGATAGACATCCATGGGCTTGGGGGCCGGGCGGCCCTCGACGCCCCGGTCGGACAGGTCGAAGGGGGTCTGGGTCAGGTCCAGGAGGCCAAAGTCCCCCCCGGGGCCCTGGGCCACGAGCAGGGCCGGGGCATTGCCGCCGGTGCCGCGCAGCAGGCCGGGGTCCAGCCGGGCATAGCCCAGGCCGTCGGTGGTCGCCTGGCCCAGGACCTCGTCGTTGCGGGCTATGAGTTGCAGGGTCACCCCGGCGATGGGCCCGGCCCCGGACAGGGACCGCACCAAGGCGTGGAGCCCGTCGTTGCCCGAGTAGCCGGCCAGGCCCAGGTCGGAGACCACGAACCACTGGGTGGCCACCGAGTCCTCGGACTTGGGGGCGTTGCGGGCCCTGGCGGTCATGGCATAGACGCCGGGCTTGAGGTCCTTGACCAGGGCCCCGACGGGGACCGCGGTGGTGACCTCGCGGTTGAGGTCCGGCTTGACCTCCACCACCCCGTTCCACACCTGCTCGCCGCTGCGATCACTGATCTGCTCGGTCTTCCAGGTGTCGAGCTGGGAGAACAGGGTCCCCTCGGCCTGGGCCGCCGCCAGGGCCCGGTCGCCGATGCGGTAGACCCGGGCCTCCAGGGTGTCGGTGTTGACGCTGACCACCGGTATGGCCGCATCGCCCCCCTTGGGCAGGACATAGGCGCGGCCGAGGAAGCGGGCCATGGGGGCGCGGTCGC
>DYRB01000298.1:0-1262 GCA_020718945.1 Lamprocystis purpurea
GTCGCGGCGGGCAGGCGCGAAGGCCAATCCGAGGGGCGCCCCAGGCGCTTGCGTAGCAGGTCGTCGATGGCGGCATCGTCCTCGAACCAGGAGCGGGCGAAGTCCCGGTGGGCCGGCCAGTCCCCCGCCTGGTCCAGGGCCTGCCGGGTGCGTGCGGGGGTGAATGCCTGGGGGGCGGTGGCCATCAAGGCGGCGATCTCCGCGGCGGGGTCGATCCGCCCGGGCCGCCAATAGTCGCCACCGAGGCGCTCCTGCACAGACACCAGGTGCGGCGTCGGTGGCTTGCCCGACTCCAGGCCCAGGGCGATGAAGTGGGCCACCAGTCGCTCCAAGTAGTCCCTATGCAGCTTCAGGGCGGCCATGTCACCGGTCAAGGCGGCGATCTTGGCGTCCACATCGCGCTTGAGCAGGCCACCCTCGCCCCAGGCCTCGCGGATGCCCAGACCCTGCTTGACCAGGACCCCTTCCAGGCGGTGGCGGCAACCGTCCTTGGCGAAGAACCAGGCGCCCTGGGCGCCGCTGCCGTCGAAGGCAGAGGCGTAGACGGCGACCGCGGCGGTTGGCGGCAGCGGGGCGCTGGCAACCCCGGCCAGGCGTACCGCCCTGATGAGGGCGTCGAGGGCCGGTCGCTCGGACTCCGGGAGCCAGTTGCGCAGGCCGATCAGGCGGCGCAGCCCCAGGGGACTGATCTGCCGGACCAGGTCGGGGTGCGCGAAGGCATCGGCCAGGCCTGGGCGCACGGCCGCGTCGGGGTGCAGCACCAGGAGCACGGCCAAGTCCCGCAGCAGGGGTTGGGAGGAGGCCAGCATGCCGGTGGCCAACAGCACCTGCCCGTCCCTGGGCATGACCGCCATCTCGGCCAGGATGGGGTCGATGAGGTCGAAGGGGTCGCCGGGTTTCAGATCCTGGACCAGACGCCCCAACAGGGTGTCCAGGTCCGGCCCGCCCTTGGCCCCGCGGAAGCGGGCATAGTACTCGGCGACCGCGACGGCCTGGTCGCGCAGGCAGGGGTGCAATTCGAGCTTGGCGCTGTGCAGGGCCTCCAGCAGGTCTTGCTGGACCCGGACATCCACCTCGGGCCTGAACGCCTCCTTGGCCATCTGCCGCTGGATCTGCTCGGCCATGGCGATGGCCCAGGGCCGCCGACGTTCGATGGCGTAGCGGATCTGGGTCAATGCCTCCTCCAGCAGGGCCAGGCAGGCCCCGTAGTCCTCGGGCGGGGTCTGTTGCCGGCCGTCCGGGGCTAAGTCGGTGAGCAGCAG
>DYRB01000298.1:1362-4547 GCA_020718945.1 Lamprocystis purpurea
GCAGCCGGGCCAGGTAGGCGGGATCGGCGTTGATCATGTCGGTGAAGAAGGTCAACAGTCCCCTGGCAAAGGGTGCCTGGGGGTTCAGCGGGTCCAGAAAGGGACCGGCCATGGCATCGTCGGAGTCGAATCCCAGGTTGATGTACGCGACCCGCTTGTGTTGCCGCTCGGCAAGGACGGCGACGGTCACCCGGCGGCAATCGCAGCCCACCTCGTTGCAATAGAACTCGGCAAAGACGTAGCGATCCGCAGGCAACGACAGGTCATTGTCCGGCGGTACACTGATGCTGCGCAGATCAGAACCTGTAAGGTGCGGAAACGCTACGAAAAAATCGCTCTGGGGCATGTTGGGGCAAGACTCGACGTGGTGGCAGGGCGGATCTAGGGGGCGCCGAACGGCTCGGCGGGGTCGCGCCGGCGAGGCCAGCCCGGGGGTGGCGGGTCGGGCCTGGCGGCGCATCGGGCGAGGATAGTCCTTCGGCGGGGCCGTCTCCAAGCCCCGCAGGTCTGGCATTCCCTGACCGACAAGGACCTCCGTACAAGGGCCCGGTTCACGCATCGCATTGGCCTCGCCGCTCGGTCCTCGCCGTCCTTGAGCCCCGACCCGGGAACCCGGATAATGCGCGGTCTTTTGCTCGACTTTAATCTAAGAACGCGTGGGGACAGGACCGAAAGCCATGAAGATCGGAGTACCGCGAGAGACACGCCCGGGCGAGGCTCGGGTCGCTGCCACCCCGGAGATCGTCAAGCGACTGATCGGAAAGGGGTTCCAGGTCATGGTGGAGGCCGGGGCGGGGACCGCCGCGGCCTACCCGGATGCGGACTACGCCGCCGCCGGGGCCCAGTTGGGGGAGCGCGCAGCGGCCTATGATGCCGACATCCTGCTCAAGGTCCGCCGCCCGGACGCCGACGATGTGGCGGCCATGCGCCCGGGGGGCCTCTATATCGGCCTCATGGAGTCCTGCGGCGAGGACGCCCTGTATGACGCCATGCAGGCCAAGGGGCTGCGGGTCCTGGGGATGGAGCGCATCCCGCGCATCTCCCGGGCCCAGTCCATGGATGCCCTGTCCTCCCAGAGCAATATCGCCGGCTACCGGGCGGTGCTGGAGGCGGCGGCGCGCTACGGGCGCTTCTTCCCCATGATGATGACCTCCGCGGGCTCCGCCAAGCCGGCCCGGCTGGTGGTGCTCGGGGCCGGGGTGGCCGGGCTCCAGGCCATCGCCACGGCCCGCCGCCTGGGGGCCGAGGTCTGGGGCTACGACGTGCGCCCGGAGACCCGGGAGCAGATCGTCTCCCTGGGGGCCAAGCCCATCGACCTGGACATCGGCGAGAGCGGGGCCGGGGAGGGCGGCTATGCCAAGGAGCTGTCCGCCGAGGCCAAGGCCCGCCAGCAGGCGGCCCTGGCCGACGAGCTGGCCAAGGCCCACATCATAGTCACCACGGCCCTGATCCCCTGCCGCCCGGCGCCCGTCCTGATCACCGAGGCCGTGGTGCAGCGCATGCGTCCGGGCTCGGTCATAGTCGATCTGGCGGCGGCCAACGGCGGCAACTGCCCGCTGACCGTGCCGGACCAGGTGGTGGAGCGCCATGGGGTGACCCTGGTCGGGTACACCAACTACCCGTCCATGGTCGCCGCCGATGCCAGCGCCTTCTACGCGAAGAACATCGCCAATCTGCTCGACATCATGATCGACAAGTCCGACGCGGGCCCGGTCCTCAAGGACCTGGAGCAGGACGAGATCACCAAGGCCATGCTGGTCCGCCCCTGAGGCCCGGCAGCCCACCCCATAGCGCTCGCGGAGTACCTTCACCATGACCGAAACCATGGCGCTCTACGTATTTGTTCTCGCCTGTTTCATCGGCTACTACGTGGTCTGGGGCGTGACCCCGGCCCTGCATACCCCGCTGGTGGCCCTGACCAATGCCATTTCCGGGATCGTCATCGTCGGTGCGCTGCTGGTCACGGGGCTGGAGGGGGCGGGCACGGCGGCGGAGCTGATGGGCTTCTTTGCCGTGCTGCTGGCGTCCATCAATGTCTTCGGCGGCTTCCTGGTGACCCACCGCATGCTGTCCATGTTCAACAAGAAGAAGAAATAGGCGCGGAGGCTTCAGAGCAGTCCCATGGAACATTTCAATCATTTCCAGGCCCTGGCCTATCTGGTCTCGGCCATCCTGTTCATCCTCGCCCTCAAGGGCCTGACCCATCCGGCCTCGGCGCGCCGGGGCAACTTCTACGCCATGATCGGCATGGCCATAGCAGTGGCCGCGACCCTGCTCGGCGGCGAGGTCAAGTCCTATGGCTTCATCGTCGCCGGGGTGGCCGCTGGTGCCGCCATCGGCGCCATCCTGGCCATGCGCATCCAGATGACCGCCATGCCCCAACTGGTGGCGGCCCTGCACAGCTTTGTCGGTCTGGCGGCGGTGCTGGTGGCCATCGGCACCTTCATCAACCGGGCGGCGGCGGGGACCCTGAACCCGGTGCTCATGGGGGAGCTGTCCGCCGGCATCGTCATCGGCGCCATCACCTGCACCGGCTCGGTCATTGCCTTCGGCAAGCTCCAGGGGCTGATCAGCGGCAAGCCGGTGAAGTTCACCGGGCAGCACGCCCTGAATGCGGCCCTGGGGATCGCGACCCTGGCCTTGGCGGTGCATTTCGCCCTGACCGGCAGCGTCTGGTCCCTGGCCCTGATGACCCTGATTGCCCTGGTGCTCGGGGTGACGCTGATCATCCCCATCGGCGGGGCGGACATGCCGGTGATTATTTCCATGCTCAACAGCTATTCCGGCTGGGCGGCGGCGGCGACCGGCTTCACCCTGCACAACAACCTGCTGATCATCGTGGGGGCCCTGGTAGGCTTCTCCGGCGCCATCCTCTCTTACATCATGTGCAGGGCCATGAACAGGTCCATTGTCAATGTGGTGTTCGGCGGCTTCGGCTCAGGCGATGACTCCGGCGCGGCCCCGGTCACCGGCCCGGCGGGCAAGGGCGTGAAGTCGGCCTCCGTTGAGGACGCGGTCTATTGGATGGAGGACGCCGGCAAGGTCATAGTGGTGCCCGGCTACGGTATGGCCGTGGCCCAGGCCCAGCATGCCCTGAAGGAGCTTATGATGCTGCTCCAGGCCCGGGGGGTAGAGGTCAAGTTCGCCATCCACCCGGTGGCCGGGCGCATGCCGGGGCACATGAA
>DYRB01000299.1 GCA_020718945.1 Lamprocystis purpurea
GCCAGGATTCGAGTGCGTAGGTCCTGTTTGCGTTTATTTGCGTTCATTTGCGGCCGGGTGGTGCGCGACCGTATCTCCGCGGAGATGTGGGAGGCCATCAACGACTTCTGGCTCCAGGTGGACAAGCACCTCCAGACCCAGCTCCAGCCCTGGCGGGCGGCGGAGTTCTACGCCCATGTCCACCGCGAGGTGGCGCTGTTCTTCGGCCTGGCGCAGAGCACCATGATGCGCGGTGAGGCCTACGCCTTCACCGTGCTGGGCAGTCTCCAGGAGCGTGCGGACATGACCGCACGCATCCTGGACGTGCGCTACCACCTGCTGCTGCCGGACCTGAGCCTGGTCGGCTCGCCGCTGGGGCACTCCAGGCCGACTACTTCGAGGCCCATTTGTCCGACGCCGACGGGGAGGTCGCCCTGTGAAATACCGCATCGAGCGTTACGGGCACACCCGCTTTTCGGCCCCGGTGCGCGAGCACCACTTTGAGCTGCGCATAGCCCCCTGGGACGACGCCGGGCAGCGCCTGACCGCCCTGGAGCTGACCGTGGTCCCACCCGCCACCACCGGGGTCCATGTGGATTGCTTCGGCAACCAGGTCCACCGGGCCTCCCTGATGACCAGTCACACCGAGGTGGCGGTGCGCCTGGTGGCGGAGGTGGAGACCCTACTCGGCAATCCCTTCGATTTCCAGGTGGTGGCCCCAGGGCGGGAATTGGAGTGGGTCGCCGGGAGCCTGAACCAGGCCCCTCGGCTGCTGGACTTCCTGCTCTGCCGCAGCGACCGGGTCCCGGACCTGGCGGCCCTGGCCCGGGACGGCCTGACCCCGCCGGACTACGCCGCCAGCCGCCCAGCAATTCCAAATTTGAGACCAACACCTGGCGCAGCGGCCGGAAACACCGTGGGAGCGCCGCCTCGGCGCGACCGGGCGAAGCGCAGCGAGCCCGCTGGCCACCACGCGAGTCCGTCGCGGCGAGGCGCCGCTCCCACGGGCACCGATCTGGCCCCCAAATTTGGAACTGCCGCCAGCCGCCCGGTCCTGGCCCAACTCCAGGGGGCCATGGCCTGGGTCGAGGATGCCTTCGAATTCGACGCGGAGGCGGAGACGGCCCGCCCGAGCCTGGCGGAGCTGTTCGAGGAGGGCCGGGGCAGTTCCCGGGACCTGGCCCACCTGTTCGTCGCCCTGGCCCGGGGCTGGGGCTTCCCGGCGCGCTATGTGCGCGGCTACCTGGACCCGGCCTACTTCGAGCCCGACGAGGATGATCCGGAGTCCAAACAGCTCCCCCAGATCAGCCACGCCTGGGCCGAGGTCCTGATCCCCGGGGCGGGCTGGCGCGGCTTCGACCCGGCGCGGCAACTGCTGGCCGACCAGACCTACATCCGGGTGGCCATAGGCCGCGATGCCGACGACTGCCCGACCCAGCGCAACACCTTCAAGGGCGAGGCCCAGGCCCAGGAGAGCGAGGACCGGCTCGAGGTCCAGGTGTTGGAGGACGGCTCCTAGGCAACCCAGGCCGGCCAGGGGATCTTGGAGAAGGTCTGGGCTATGGGGTGGGGTGGGCGGCGCAATTGCTCGGCATCGGCCGTGGTGTCCCCCGGACGAACCAACCAAGTGGTGTGCAACCCCGCAGCGGCGGCCGCATCCAACTCCGGCAGCAGGTCGGACAGGAACATCAGGTCCCCCGGTACGGTCCCGATGGCGGCGGCGATGCGCCGGTAGGAGCCGGGGTCTTGCTTGGGCCCCGAACCCGTGTCGAAGAAGCCGGCGAAGAGCCCGCGCAGGTCGCCGTCGAAGCTGTGGCCGAAGTACAGGCCCTGGGCGCGGATGGAACCCGACGAATACACATACACAGGCACCCCGGCCGCCTGCCAGGCGCGCAGGCGATCTAGGGCGTCCGGGTAGACCTCGGAGCGGAAGTGCCCGCCCCGGTAACCCTCCTCCCAGATCAGCCCTTGCAGGGCCTTGAGCGGCGTCACCTTGGCGTCGGCGCTGATCCAGTCCAGCAGGCAGCCGGTGACCTGGTCCAGGTCGCCCGCTGGTACGCCCGCGAGGCCCGCAGCCTCGGCCAGGAGCGGCGCCACTTCGGGGTCCTTGCTGTGTCGGCGGACGAAACGCGGCAGGGCCGCGGCGGCATAGGGGAACAGGACCTCGCGGACGAAGGCCACCGGGCCCAGGGTCCCCTCGATGTCGGTGAGGACGGCGCGCACCCTAGCCGTCCAGGCGCGGGAAGCCGTCGGCGATGGGGCTGCCGGTGAACTGGGCCACCCAACCGGCCGGGTTGTTGAACAGGCGGATGGCGACGAAGCTGGGCTGTGGCCCCATGTCGAACCAGTGGGTCGCCCCGGCCGGCACCCCGATCAGGTCGCCCGCGGTGCAAAGGACCTGATAGACCCGCTCGCCCACATGCAGGCTGAACAACCCCTGGCCGGCGACGAAGAAGCGCACCTCGTCCTCGGCGTGGGTGTGTTCGGAGAGGAACTTGAGGCGCAGGGCGGCCTTGTCCGGGTGCTCGGGGTTGATGCTGACCACGTCCACCGCCTGGTATCCGCCTTCAGCGATCAGGCGGTCGATGTCCCCGCGATAGGCGGCAATCACGGCATCCGGAGGGTCCCCGGGCCGGACCTGCCCGCCCGCCTCCCAGCGCTCGAAGCGTACCCCGATCCCGGCCAGGGCTTGCGCGATCTGCGGATGGTCGCCTGTGACGTGCAGCGGGCTAGCCGGATCGGCTGCGGCAAACAGGGTCAATTGGCTCATGGTTCCTCCAGTCGGTTCAGCGTAAGGCCAGCTCACAGCCCGCCAGGTATTCCAGGGCCTCCAGGTGGCGCATCGCCTCCTCCAGGTCCCGTCCCCAGACATAGGTCCCGTGACCGCGGATCAGGTAGCCGTAACAGGGCGTCGGCAACCCCTCCAGGACGGCTGTGACCTCTTCGGCCAGGGCGGCGATGTCCTGGGTATTGTCGAAGATGGGAAAGACAATCCGGGTGTCGTGGGTCTGCACCCCGGCGAAGGCCTTGAGCAGTTCGTAGCCCGCAAGCTCCAATCGGTCCCGACCCGTCAGGCGCAGCCCCAGCACCGTAGTCGCCGGGCCATGGGTGTGCAGCACGGCCCCGATGGCCTCGGACCAGCGGTACAGACCCGTATGCAGCAGGGTCTCGGCGGAGGGCCGACCCGGGCCCTGGGGGACCCCGTCCAGGTCCACCCTCAGCATGTCGGCTTGGGTGAGTCGGCCCTTGTCCCGCCCGGATGCCGTGATGGCGCAACCCCCGGCGTCCAGGCGCAGGGACAGGTTGCCGCTGGTGGCCGGGAGCCAGCCGCGGCCGTGGAGGTCGCGGCCAGCGGCGGCCAGGGCCGCGGCGGCGCTGGGGAAATCGGTGACTGGAGCGGAGGTCATGGGACATCTGTCCAGGGTGACGGAGATTCCTCCAGCACTCCCCAGCATTCCAAGTGCTGCCAATCGGCGGGAAAGCCCATCGCGGCAGGTGGAACATCAGGATGACGGTCGAGGAGCCCCCTCAGTTTCAATCGCCAGTGGTGTCCGGGGCAAGTTATGTTCATCAAATAGGCGAGGATCACGAGGGTATTGTATATCTGCCGGGGTGCGCCCGAGTTGAAGCACCGGGTGAGTCCGGCCGGCTTCTTGCGGGGTAGGCTTGGGGTAATGGTGAAGCGCCGATTCCACAGCCGGCTGTGGTGGGCGCAAATGTTGCGGATCAGCGTCAGGTGGCGGAGCAGGGAAACCAACACCTGCTCATCCATGCGGTAGGTGTCGGCAATCTGCTGCCGCAGGGATCTGGTCTGTAGGTTGGCGTACCACCTGGACAACTGGCCGAGCGACATGACCTCGACCGCCGCCCAGATCGGCGGCAATGGCTCCGAATAGGTGGTTGTCAGATGCCTGATGAAGTCCTCGCGGCTGCGATCAACTTCGTTGGCCAGGCCGGCCAGATCGCCGCTGTATTTATCCTGATGCGAGAACAGGCTCCGATCCAGATGGGCATGAGGACCCTGGACATGGGAGAGATGATAGGCCCATTGGGTGCGAACCGAGACCTCGATGCGTTCGACCGCATCCATGATCAGCAATCTGAACTCCCGGTCGAATATGTACAGCCCCAGGACCTGATCGAAGGCTGTGCCGGAGCGGAAACGGTGCTCGCCATCCCCTTCCCCGGCGGCCTCGAACGGTATCCAGTAGCCGCGCAGACGATAGTAGTTCAGGTGGTACAGGAAATGTGCCGCCGCGATGCGATCCGGCACCTCCATGCCACGCCGAAGCAGGCGATCAATCTGCTGCTCAATGGTTTCCGGGGGTTTGGCGAATCGCATTCTCAATCCCCAAAAAAAAGTAACCCCCCAAGGTGCGCCGTTCTTACGAGAGGCGTGGGGGGTATTGTCGAGGGGAAGTATAAGGGATCTGGGCATGGATTCAACTCCAGCCGGGCCTTTCCGGACGAGAATGGCGCCCCGGACGTCCAGCCCATCACCCCCGCCGATCCGCCGCCCCGATCCGCTCCCCCCAGTCCTGGGCCTGGGCCAGGATGGCCTCC
>DYRB01000300.1 GCA_020718945.1 Lamprocystis purpurea
ACCTCAAGTGGGACGCCGCCACCCATGCCGGATCGCCATCCTAACCCCTATTTCCCAAGCATCCCCGAGGTTCACTCATGAGACACAGCATCGCGGTCCTGGCGGCGGCAGCCTTTTCACTGCCCGTCTGGCCCCATGAGGGCGAGGACCACGGCGCCCCGGCGGCGGCTGTCCCCACCGTTGCGGCCGGGGCCCGTACCGAGGCACAGACGGACGCACTGGAGTTGGTCGCGGTGCTGGCCGACAAGCATCTGACCCTCTACCTCGACCGCTTTGCCACCAACGAGCCGGTGGCCGATGCCCAGGTCGAGGTGGAGAGCGGCGCCTTCCGGGCGGTCGCTATCCAGACCGCGCCCGGAGTCTACGCGGTCCCCGCCGTCTCCTTCGGCCCCCCTGGCAGGTACCCGCTGGTCGTTTCCGTCCAGGCGGGCGATATCGCGGACCTGCTCACCGCCACCCTCGATCTTGCCGAGCCTCCCAGCATTGCCGGGCAGGCACGGCCCTGGGTCGGCTGGGTCGATACGCCGGTCATGGCCGGCGGGGCCGGCGCCCTGCTACTGGCCGGTATCTGGGTCCTGGTCGCCCGCCGTCGCCAGGCTCGCACCTTAGCTCACACCGAGAGGACGACTCCCCATGCCTAAGATTCACCGGCTCACCGTCCTGGTGCCCATGCTTTTGACCCTCGCCTCCGGCCAGGCGGCAGGACACGGCGACGAGGACCATGGCCAGGGGGCGAATCCAGGGCCTGCCATCACCCCGCAATCTGCCGCCGGTGCTATGCCCGCGACCTCCGCCCAGCGCCTTCCCGACGGCAGCCTCTTCATACCCAAGCCAATCCAGCATCAATGGGGCCTTCGTACCCGGGTGGCGCGGGTCGAGGACCTGGCCGCCAGCGTCGAGCTCAACGGCAAGGTCATCGCCGACCCCAACGCCGGCGGCCGGGTCCAATCCATCCAGGCCGGGCGCATCGAGCCAGGGCCCCAGGGCCTGCCGACCCTGGGCCAGCGGGTGACCAAGGGCCAGGTCCTCGCCTATCTGCAACCGGCAAGCAACAGCATCGACCGGGGCAATCAGCAGGCGCTGCTTGCCGAGATCGAGTCCACACTCTCGATTGCCGAGCGCAACCTGCGCCGCCTGGAGCAGCTCGCCGACGCGGTACCGAAGAAGGACGTAGAGGCGGCGCGCTTCGAACTGGAGGCGTTGAAGAAACGCCGCACCGCCGTGGGTGCCAGCCTCAGCGCACCGGAGCCCCTGCTCGCCCCGGTATCCGGGGTGATCGGCGCGGCCAATGCCGTGGCGGGGCAGGTGGTGGAGCCCAAGGAGGTCCTGTTCGAGGTCATCGACCCGCAGCGCCTGGCCGTCGAGGCCCTGGCCTACGACCCGACCCTGGTGGAGGGGATCGCCGGGGCCAGCGCCCCCGTTCCCGGCGGTAGCCTGGACCTGGAGTTTGTCGGCGGCGGTCGGCAACTGCGCGAGCATGCCATTCCGCTCCTGTTCCGGGTCGTCAAGGCGAGCGCCCTCTCTCCCCCCGGCCCCTCTCTCCCGCAAGCGGGCGAGAGGGGGGAGTTGAGCCGGCGTCCAATCGCAAACGGTCGCTCGTCCGCGACCCTTCCTGCCGGGGTGGGATCACCATTGCCGGTGGCGGTCGGCCAGCCGCTCAAGGTGATCGCCAAGACCACGCGCACGGCCAAGGGCGCGGCAGTGCCCCAGGCGGCCCTGGTGCGCGGCGGCGGCGGCGACTGGGTGGTCTGGGTCCATACGGACGCGGAGCGCTTCGTCCCGCGCCCGGTGCAGTACGCGCCCCTGGACTCGACCACCGCACTGGTGACCGCGGGTCTCGTCGGTGGCGAGCGCGTGGTCGCCGAAGGCGCGGGCTTGCTGGCTCAGGTGCGTTGAGATGACCGAGTCATCCCAGCTCCCAAGACCCTCACCCCCCCCGGCCCCCCTCCCCCAAGGGGGGAGGGGGGAGAATCGACCCGGCATCCCTGCCGGAGGGGGATCACTATTTGATCGCATCATTCATTCCAGCCTGAGGCAGGGACCCATCGTCATCGGCCTCGCCCTGGGCCTGGTGGTCTATGGCCTGCTCATCGTCCGGCAGATGCCGGTCGACGTCTTCCCCGACCTCAACAAGCCCACCGTCACCCTCATGACCGAGGCGGGGGGCATGGCCCCGGAGGAGGTGGAGCAATTGGTCACCTTCCCCGTCGAGACCAGCATGAACGGGATGCCGGGGGTCACCCGGGTGCGCTCGGTGTCAGGCGTAGGGCTCTCCATCGTCTACGTGGAGTTCGCCTGGGGCTCGGACATCTACCGCAACCGCCAGCAGGTCACCGAGCGCCTGAACCTGGTGCGCGAGCAGTTGCCCGAGGGCATCCTGCCGCAGCTCGGGCCCATCTCCTCGATCATGGGCGAGATCCTGCTCATTGCCCTGCCCGCGGACCCGGCCCGGGTGAGCCCGATGCAGGTGCGCGAGTACGCCGATTGGGTGGTGCGCCCGCGGCTCCTGACCATCCCCGGCATCGCCCAGGTCATCCCCATCGGCGGCGAGGTCAAACAGTACCGGGTCGAGCTCGACACGGCCCGCCTTCAGGCTTTAGGCATCGAGCGCGACCGCCTGGAGGAGGCGTTGCGGGACTTCGGCGCCAACACCAGCGGCGGCTTCTTGGAGGCCCAGGGGCGCGAGTACCTGATCCGCCAGATTGGGCGTACCAACCGCATCGAGGACCTGCAAAACCTGGTGGTGGCGGTGAAGGGCGACCAGCCCATCCTGCTCAAGCAGGTAGCGGAGGCCAAGCTCGCCCCGGCCATCAAGCGCGGCGACGCCGGCTACAACGCCAAGCCGGCGGTGATCCTGTCGGTGCAGAAGCAGCCGGGGGCCGACAGCCTGACCCTCACCCAGGCGGTCGAGGGGGCCATCGCCGAACTGGCGCGGGCCTTGCCGTCCGGCATCGAGCCCCCGCAGTTCCTGTTCAAGCAGGCGGACTTCATCGGGCGGTCCATCGCCAACGTCGAGGAGGCCCTGCGCGACGGGGCCATCCTGGTGGCAGCGGTCCTGTTCCTGTTCCTGCTCAATGTCCGCACCACCCTGATCTCGCTCACGGCGATCCCGGTCTCCCTGCTCGCCACCGCCCTGGTGTTCCACTACGCGGGGCTCTCCATCAACACCATGACCCTGGGGGGGCTCGCCATCGCCATCGGGGAGTTGGTGGACGACGCCGTGGTGGGGGTGGAGAACGTCCTGCGACGGCTCAAGCAGAATCGCGCCGCAGAGGTGCCGCGACCGGCGGCGGACGACTCCAGGGATGGAGGAGGTAGAGCCGCGTCGGGAACGGCGGCCGAGGTTATCGCCGCGGCGACCCTGGAGGTTCGCTCGGCCATCGTCTACGCGACCCTCATCATCGTGCTGGTCTTCGTCCCCCTGTTCGCCCTGCCTGGGATCGAGGGGCGGCTCTTCACCCCACTCGGGGTCGCCTACATCGTCTCCATCCTGGCCAGCATGATCGTCTCGGTAACGGTCACGCCGGTACTGGCCTACTACTTGTTACCTACCATGAAACGCTTGGGCCACGGCGACAGCCCGCTGGTGGCCTGGCTCAAGTCCTGGGACGCCAGGTTGCTGGCCTGGTCCTTCGACCGCGGAGGCCCGCTCCTCTTGGCGGCCCTGGCGGCGGTGGCCCTGGCCGCGGCCTCGGTCCCCTTCTTCCCGCGCACCTTCCTGCCCCCCTTCAACGAGGGCACCCTGACCATCAGCCTGCTGCTCAACCCGGGGACCTCGCTGGCCGAGTCCAACCGTATCGGCGCCCTGGCCGAGCAGCTCGTTGCCCAGGTGCCGGAGGTGACCCAGGTGGGCCGGCGTACCGGGCGGGCGGAACTGGACGAGCACGCCGAGGGGGTGCACTCCACGGAAATGGATGTGGATCTGCGGGAATCCGGGCGCAGTCGTGCGGCCATCATCGACGACATCCGCACGCGGCTAGCGATGCTGCCGGCCTCGGCCAGCGTCGGCCAGCCCATCTCCCACCGCCTCGATCACCTGCTCTCCGGGGTGCGCGCTCAGATCGCGCTCAAGGTCTACGGCGACGACCTCGACACATTGCGCGGCCTGGCGGCGGATCTGCGCGAGCGCCTCGCCAAGATCCCGGGGATCGCCGATCTGGCCGTGGAGAAGCAGGTCCTGATCCCGCAGCTCAAGATCCACCTGGACTACGAGCAGGCGGCGCGCTACGGCGTGGCCCCAGGGGCCCTGCTGCGCAGCCTGTCGCACATGATCGAGGGGGAGCGGATCAGCCAAGTCATCGAGGGCAACCGCCGCTTCGACCTGATGGTGCGCCTCCCCGAGGCCAGACGGGGGCTCTACGACCTCAACAACCTGCCGATCGAGACCCCCGGCGGGCATGTCCCTCTCTCCACCCTGGCCCAGATCGAGGATGGCACCGGGCCCAACCAGGTCAGCCGCGAGAACGCCCGGCGCCGCATCGTGCTCTCCGCCAACGCCAGCGGCGACCTGGGGGCCATCGT
>DYRB01000301.1:0-1216 GCA_020718945.1 Lamprocystis purpurea
CGGGCCGCGCCAACAGCCGGCGCACCAGGCGCCGCACCCAGTAGCTGTCCCACAGCAGGACCCCGTAGATCAGGGCCAGCATCAGTGCCTGATACCAGAGGCTGCCGAGCCAGGCCGGCGTCACCCCGGCCTCCATCCAGCCCTCGGCCACCTGCTGCAGGTTGAAGAAGCCGAAATAGGCGAGGAAGGCGAGGAACATGCGCCCGGAGGCGCGCTGCCGCGGCGAAGTGGCGCTCAGGGGCACGGCGATCAGGGCCAGGCAGAAGATGGCGATGGGGCTGCCGATGCGGTGCTCCAGCTCGGCGCGGTCGCCCAGGGACTCGGACCCCAACAGCGCAGCGGTGGCTATGGTGGAGCGCTTGCGGCTGACCTGTCCGGCGGTGTCCTTGGCGACGATGCGCAGCCGGTAGCGCTCGAAGCTGCCGATGCTGTAGTCCGCCAAACCCGGCTTGCCGTCGTAGCGGTGTCCGTTGAGCAGGACTATCTCGCGGTCCCCGGTGGCCGGGTCGAGGCGGTGCAACCCGGTGTCGCTCAGCACAGTGCGGGTCACATCGCCACGACTGTCCTGGATGAACAGGTTGCGCAACTGCTTGTCCCCGTCGATCTGGCCGACGAAGAGGGTCACCTTGCCCTCCTCCTGCTGGTAGAAGCGCCCAGCCTGGAGCCCGGCGATCTGCGACGCCTGCTCGGCCTGCTGGAGGCGGATGCGCTGGATCTGGGCGGCGGCCCAGGGCTGGATGTCCAGGGCCAGCCAGGCGGTGACCAGGGCCAGGGGCACGGCCACGAAGGCCAGGCCGCGGTAGATCCGCGCCGGCCCCAGGCCGCCGGCGGCCAGGGCTATGAGCTCGCTGTCCCGGGCCATGCGCCCCAGGGCTACCAGCACCGCCAGGAAGAAGGCCGGGGGCAGCAGGCTGGCCAGGTCGCGCATGACCGAAAAGCCCAGGTAACGCACCACCAGGTCGGCATTGAGCGCCCCCAGGTTGACCTCCTCCAAGGTGCGCAGCAACAACATGCTCACCGTGATGAGCAGCAGGACGCCGACGATGCCGGCCAGCACCTTGGCGGTCTCGAACAGGAGGTAGCGGTCGATGATCCTCAAGCGGGTCCTCGCGGGGCCTGGGTCGGCGATGCCGGGCGGCGGTGGGGCATTGTCGCACCCGGCGGGGGGCCCCGACCAACCCGGTCGCAACCCGGGCGCAACCCGGCCGCAACCCGG
>DYRB01000301.1:1316-4516 GCA_020718945.1 Lamprocystis purpurea
CGCAACCCGGCCGCAACCCGGGCGGCTGTCACAAAACCGCCACGCCCCGCTCATGGTCCCATCACGAAGGGACCGGATACTGATAGCCGCCGGTCAGAGCGGTACCCCCCGTGGCAGCACGATCATGAGGCAATCCGTGGAAAAATACGCCGACGTCCTCGACCTCGCCCAGGCCCACATGGAGCGCGAGACAGAATTGCGCATCTGCGCCATCCAGCGCCGCTCCCTGGCCGGCATCGGCCGCACCTGCTGCGCCGAGTGCGGCGCCCCCATCCCCGAGGCGCGCCGCGCCCGGGTCCCCAACGCCCAGCGTTGCGCCCCCTGCGAGAACGAGCGGGAGGCGCGGCTCCGGCCTGTCCCGCGCTGCGCCTGAGGTTGCCTCCGGGACCCGGCTCGAACCGGGGCTCGGCCCTCTGGCTTCAGGCTGCCATCCGCCGCCCCTGCCTCCACCACACCAGCCCCGCCAGCAGCAGGGCCGGGAGGTAGAACCCATGGGGGCTGGGGCGCCCGGTGGGGGCCTGGATGGCCCGCAGCTCCCAGCCGGTCTCGATCCCGGCCTTCTGGGCCCGGCTGCCGAAGCGGACCTGGCCGACCTCCAGCCGCTCCCCCAGGGGCAGCAGGGTCAGGCCGGCCTGGGCCAATCGGGCGCGCCCGTCTGCACCCTCAGCGGGCCGCTCGCCCAGCCGTAGCGCCACCGTCTTGACCCGGTCCTCCCCCTCCAGGGTGGTGCCGGCGATGCGCAGGGCCAGGCGCCCGCCGTCCGGGGCATCCTCGGCCACCGCAAAAATCTGGTCCGGGGCCAGGTCCCGGTAGGCCGGGGTCAGGCGGTCCATGAACCAGTCCGGGCGGAACAGCAGGGCCACCGCCAGGGCCAGCAGGGCCCCTTCCCACCAGCGCAGCCGCACCCGCAGCCAGCCCAGGGTCAGGGCGGAGAACAGCAGCATGGCCAGGGCACTGGCCAGGACCACCGCGACCAGGTCCAGGCCGCTGTCCACGTCGATCAGGAGCAGTTGGGGATTGAAGATCCAGATGAAGGGGAGGATTACGGTGCGCAGGGCATAGAGGGCCCCCTGCACCCCGGTCCTGATGGGGTCCGCCCCGGAGATGGCCGAGGCGGCGAAGGTGGCCAGGCCCACCGGTGGGGTGATGTCCCCCATGATGCCGTAGTAGAAGACGAACAGATGCACGGCGATGAGCGGCACCACCTGGCCGCCCTGGGCGGCCAGTTCCACGATCACCGGGGCCATCAGGGTCGCCACCAGGACATAGTTGGCCGTGGTCGGCACCCCCAGCCCCAGCACCAGGCAGGCCCCGGCGGTGAACAGCAGCATGGCCAGCAAGTTGCCCTGGGAGACCAGTTCCACCAGTTCGGTGACCCGCAGCCCAAGGCCGGTGAGGGTGATGACCCCGACTATGATGCCGGCGGTGGCGGTGGCCACGGCGATGCCGGTCATGTTGCGCGACCCATCGGTCAGGCCCTCCACCAGTTCCCGCGCCCCCTGGGCCCAGGCCCCGGCGATGGGCTGGCGGCGCAGCAGCCGGACCAGTGGACGCTGGGTCAGCATCAGCACCGCCAGCACGGCGATGGCCCAGAAGGCGGCCAGGGCCGGGGACAGCTCGGCCACCATCAGGCACCAGATCAGGGTCCCCACCGGGATCAGGAAATGCAGCCCGGCCCGCACCGTCGGCCAGGTGCCCAGCGGCTGGTCCAGGTCGATGTCCTGGGGCAGGTCCGGGCACAGGGCCGACTGGCCGACAGCGATGCCGTAGAGCACCAGGACCAGGGCCCCTATGACCCAGGGCGCCGCCGCCCCCAGCCCGGCCTGAATGGCCGTGAACAGGGTGTAGAGCCCGCCCACCAGCGTCAGGGTCCCGGATACCCCGAGCCCCAGGCGCAGGGCCGTCTCGCCCCAGGTCCGTGGGGCGCGCCGGAACCGAGGACGGCTCAGGGGCTCCATGCCGAGCTTGAGGGCCTCCAGGTGGACTATGTAGAGCAGCCCCAGGTAGCTCAGGGCCGCGGGCAGGATGGCGTGGCGGACTATCTCCGAATAGGGTATGCCCACGTACTCCACCATCAGGAAGGCCGCCGCCCCCATCACCGGGGGCATGATCTGGCCGTCCACCGAGGCCATGGTCTCGATGGCCCCGGCCTTGACCCCACCGTAGCCGGCCCGCTTCATGAGCGGGATGGTGAATATGCCCCCGGAGACCACGTTGCTCACCGAGGACCCGGAGATGAGCCCGTTGAGCGCCGAGGACACCACCGCCACCTTGGCCGGCCCGCCGCGCAGGTGGCCCAGGGCGGCGAAGCTCACCTGCATCATGTAGTTGCCGCCTCCGGCCCGGTCCAGCATTGTGCCGAACAGGACATAGACAAAGATGGTCCCGGTGGAGACCCCCAGGGCAATGCCGTAGACCCCCTCGGTGGTCAGCCACAGGTGGGAGAGCAGGCGCGACAGGGAGGCCCCCTTGTGGGCCAGGGCCTCGGGCAGGTGGGGCCCGAGCATCGCATAGCCGATGAACACCAGGGCCAGGGCCGCCATGGGCCAGCCCAGGGCCCGGCGGGTCGCCTCCAGCAGCAGGACCAGACCGGCGCAGGCGACCACCAGGTCCAGGGTCGTTGGCTGCCCGGGCCGGGTCGCCAGTTCCCGGTAGAACAGCAGCAGATAGGCCCCGGCGAAGGCCGCCGCCAGGGCCAGGGCCCAGTCCAGGGCCGGGACCCGGTCCCGGGGCGAGCGCCGCCCCGCTGGCCAGGCGGCAAAGGCGAGGAACAGGGCCAGGCCCAGGTGCAGGGACCGGGCCTGGGTGTCGTTGAGGATGCCCACCCCGAGGGCGAAGGGCAGGGGCGAGGCGTACCAGAGCTGGAACAGGGCCCAGGCGAGGGACACCCCGAAAATGACCCGGGCGGCGGTGCCGGTCGGCTGGCGCCCACCGGTGTCGGCCTCCGCGACCAGTTGGCGCAGGGGTTCAGGGGGCTGGTGGATGTCCGTGGGCAAAGGGTTACTCCTCCCGCCAGGGGCTGGACCCATAAACCTAGAAGAAGCAGTTGTCCGCGAATGAACGCAAATTAACGCCAATGATTCGACGGGTTCCCTTCGACCTTCTTGACACCCGGAAGGTGAGCCGGGCGCGAACGATAAGTCATTTTCAATTTGCGTTTATTTGCGTTCATTTGCGGCTGCATTGTCCTCGTCCAGCTA
>DYRB01000302.1 GCA_020718945.1 Lamprocystis purpurea
GGCTAGGGTTCTGGATGTTCTTGAAGGCTGTTCGAACATGCGGAGTCTGGCTTCCTTTGGTCGCTGGCTCCGGGTTGCCGGTGCTCGGCGCCGTTCGGATGATAGAGGAGGCGAGGTCTTGCCCTCTCCCCAGCCCGTCGCCCACGGGGTGACGGGCTCAGGCCACCAACCCCCTCCCCTGCAACTCCTTAATGCGGTCGCGCACCGCGGCGGCCTTCTCAAACTCCAGGTCCTTGGCGTATTTGTACATCTCCTTCTCCAGGGCCTTGATGCGCTTGGCCATCTGCTGGGGGCTCAGGGCGGCGTATTCGACCACCTCCTCGGCCACCGCGGCGAAGGCACGGGGCTTCATGGGGGCACCTGGGGTATGGGCCTCCATGATGTCGGCGATGGCCTTGACGATGCTCAGGGGGGTGATGCCGTGGGCGAGGTTGTGGGCCACCTGCTTGGCACGTCGCCGCTCGGTCTCGTCCATGGCCCTCTGCATGGAGCCGGTGACCTTATCCGCATAGAGGATGGCCTTGCCCTCGGCATTGCGGGCGGCGCGGCCTATGGTCTGGATGAGGGACCCTTCGGAACGCAGGAAGCCCTCCTTGTCCGCGTCCAAGATGGCCACCAGGGACACCTCGGGCATGTCCAGGCCCTCGCGCAGCAGGTTGATGCCCACCAGGACATCGAACTCCCCCAGGCGCAGGTCGCGGATGATCTCCACGCGCTCCACGGTGTCGATGTCGGAGTGCAGGTAGCGCACCCGCACCCCGTGGTCGCTCAGGTAGTCGGTCAGGTCCTCGGCCATGCGCTTGGTCAGCGTTGTAACCAGCACCCGGGCATCCCGGGCGACGCGGGCGCGGATCTCGGAGAGCAGGTCATCGACCTGGGTGACGGCGGGGCGGACCTCCAGTTCGGGGTCCACCAACCCGGTGGGGCGCACCACCTGTTCCACCACGGCCCCGGAGGCCTGCAGCTCGTAGTCCCTGGGGGTGGCGGAGACGTAGATGGTCTGGGGCTGGCGGGCCTGGAACTCCTCGAAGCGCATGGGCCTGTTGTCCAGGGCCGAGGGTAGGCGGAAACCGTATTCCACCAGGTTCTCCTTGCGCGAGCGGTCGCCGCGGTACATGCCGCCGAGCTGGGGGACTGTGACGTGGGATTCGTCTATGACCACTATGGCGTCGTCGGCCAGGTAGTCGTAAAGGGTCGGCGGGTGCTCGCCGGGGCCGCGCCCGGACAGGTAGCGTGAGTAGTTCTCGATGCCCGAGCAGTAGCCCAGCTCCAGCATCATTTCCATGTCGAACAGGGTGCGCTGCTCCAGGCGCTGGGCCTCCACCAGCTTGTTGTTGTCGCGCAGCCAGGTGAGGCGCTCCTTGAGCTCGACCTTGATCTGCTCCACGGCCCCGACGATGGTCTCGCGAGGGGTGGCGTAGTGGGTCTTGGGATAGACGGTGTAGCGGGCGACCTTGCGCAGTTGCTCGCCGGTGAGGGGGTCGAACAGGGTCAGGCCCTCGATCTCTTCGTCGAACAGCTCCACCCGCAGGGCCTCGTCGTCAGACTCGGCGGGGTAGATGTCGATCACGTCCCCACGCACCCGGTAGGTGCCGCGGGCCAGCTCGATCTCGTTGCGCTTGTATTGAAGCTCCGCCAGGCGCCGCAGCAGGGCGCGCTGGTCAATCAGGTCCCCCCGGGAAAGGTGCAGGACCATGCGCAGATAGGCGTCCGGGTCCCCCAGGCCGTAGATGGACGAGACGGTGGCTACGATGATGGTGTCACGCCGCTCCAGCAGGGCCTTGGTGGCGGACAGGCGCATCTGCTCTATGTGCTCGTTGATGGACGCGTCCTTCTCGATGTAGGTGTCCGTGGACGGGACATAGGCCTCCGGCTGGTAGTAGTCGTAGTAGGAGACGAAGTACTCCACCGCGTTGTCCGGGAAGAACTCCCGCATCTCCCCGTAGAGCTGAGCGGCCAGGGTCTTGTTGGGGGCCAGCACCAGGGCCGGGCGCTGGAGGCGCTCGATCACGTTGGCGATGGTGAAGGTCTTGCCCGAGCCCGTCACCCCGAGCAGGGTCATGCCCGCCTCGCCGTCCTGGAGCCCCTCGCACAGGCGACGGATGGCCTCGGGCTGATCGCCGGCCGGGGCGAAGCCGGCGACGAGGCGGAAGGGTCTGGGGTTGGCGGGGGAGTCCATGGGTTGGGGTCTCTTGGGGGTCGATGGCGGAATTGTGCCCGAAGGCGAGTGGATCAGTGCGCCTCGGTGGGGCCTAGGTGAGGATGGTGGGCAGGGTCTGCGGTCCTAACTATCCGTATCTATATTCTTTAGTCAGTAGTAACTATTAGGGCTGTAGATAACCTCGGATTGTCAGAAAAGTAGAGCCTGATCATGGCGTTGGGATAGTCCGTACAGTGGTATGAGGACCGGGGCAGGGTGTGGGTCCCCTGTGGACAGTTTGGACCCTCGAAACTGTCCACAGCTTGTCCAGGCGGTTGTGCGTCCGGGTGCCAACAGGAAACCCCGGGCGCGCTGGCCGAGCCCTGCCAGGTGCCCCAGGGCCGGGCTTTCGCTATGATGCAGCGTATCGTATCGGGGCTAGCCACGGCCCCTCGGCCAACACCAATAAAGTCAGAGAACCACGCCATGAGCATCAAACTCGCCGCCCGTGTCCAAGCCGTGAAGCCCTCCGCGACCCTCGCCATCGACGCCCGCGCCAAGGCGCTCAAGGCGGCGGGCAAGGACGTGGTGGGGCTGGGGGCCGGCGAGCCGGATTTCGACACCCCGGACCACATCAAAGAGGCGGCCATCAAGGCCATACGCGACGGCTTCACCAAGTACACCCCGGTGGAGGGGACCCTGGGGCTGCGCTCCGCCATAGTCGCCAAGTTCCAGCGGGAGAACGGCCTGACCTACGATCCGGATCAGATCCTGGTCTCCTGCGGCGGCAAACAGAGCTTCTTCAACCTGGCCCAGGCCATCCTGGACCCGGGCGACGAGGTGGTGATCCCGGCGCCCTTCTGGGTGTCTTACCCGGACATGGCCCTGCTCGCCAGCGGGGCGCCGGTCCTGGTCCACGCCGGCGCCGATCAGCGCTTCAAGATCACCCCGGCCCAGCTCAAGGGGGCTATGACCGACCAGACCAAGCTGGTGGTCATCAACAGCCCCTCGAACCCCACCGGCATGGCCTACACCGGCGACGAACTGGCCGCCCTGGGGGCGGTGCTGCGGGACTACCCGCGGGCGGTGATCGCCACGGACGACATGTACGAGCACATCCGCTGGTCCGACGCCCCTTTCGTCAACATCCTCAACGTCTGTCCGGACCTGGCCCCGCGTACCCTGGTCCTGAACGGGGTGTCCAAGGCCTATTCCATGACCGGCTGGCGTATCGGCTACGCGGGCGGGCCTGCGGATGTCATCAAGGCCATGAAGAAGGTCCAGGGCCAGAGCACGTCCAACCCAACATCCATCTCCCAGGTCGCGGCCCAGGTAGCACTGGAGGGCCCCCAGGAGTGCATCGGCACCATGCTCAAGGCCTTCAAGGAGCGCCACGACTTTGTGGTCGAGGGCCTGAACCGCATCCCCGGGGTCGAGTGCCTGGCCACCGACGGCACCTTCTACGTCTTCCCCCGGGTGCAGGGCCTGATCGACCGGCTGGACGGCGTCAACAACGACCTGGAACTGGCCGAGTACCTGATCGAGAAGGCCGGGGTGGCCCTGGTCCCAGGGTCCGCCTTCGGCCTGGGGGGCCATGTGCGCATCTCCATCGCCACCAGCCGGGCCAATCTGGAGAAGGCCCTGGAGCGGATCGGCGGGGTCGGGGCCTAAGGTGACGGGCCGAGGCTAGACACTGACGAGCAGTAGCAAACAAACCGGGCCCCTGTGTTGTGCTTTAAGCCCAACCACCGGCGATGGCCGGAGCCGCGCATCAGTCGGTGCGCAGCAGCATGGATACAGCAAATGGAGGGCCGATGAAGAACAGGTCTTGTGGCGGCAGCCAGCCGGGGCTGACCCTGGTGGAACTTCTGGTGGTGATGGCTATTGTCGGGATCGTGATGGTCTTCGGCGTCCCGAGCTTCGAGGCCCTGATCGCCAACAACGCCCGCACTGCGGTGGTCAATGGCTTGGTCGGACACCTGCAACTGGCCCGCTCTGAGGCGGTGAAGCGGGCGCGGGCCGTGACCATATGCGCGAGCAGCGCC
Organism: Lamprocystis purpurea; assembly: GCA_020718945.1. GTDB lineage: Bacteria > Pseudomonadota > Gammaproteobacteria > Chromatiales > Chromatiaceae > DYRB01. Next base: position 4,186 of record DYRB01000302.1, read on the forward strand.
AACGGGGTTTGCGATGGCGCCGCGGCCGGGTGGGGTACCGGCTATGTGGTCGTGGTCGGTACCGCGGCCACCGGTTACGGCGATGTGCTGCGGCGTACCGGGGGGGCAGGGCGGATCTCAATCGATGGTCGGGACAGGACGATGATCGTCTACCAGGCAGACGGAACCAGCGGGGGTAGCACGGCGACGCTCCTGGTCTGCGACACTGGCGGAACGGCGGCGCCGCGGGCGGTGGTGATCAACAATGTTGGGCGAGCCTTGGTTCGGGATCGTCGGGATAGCGATGTAGCCTGTCCGGGTGGGTAGGCAGGGTTAGAGTCAGTGGGCAAG
>DYRB01000303.1 GCA_020718945.1 Lamprocystis purpurea
GGTCGCGCCGAGGCGGCGCTCCCACGGTGCTTCGGGCCTCGCAGCTAAACGATAGCCGCCAATTTCGAACTGCTAGGGTTCCACATGGCGGCGGGTTTGCGGACCGGCTGCGGGTAACATGGGCGGCTACGAACCGGACAGGGGATGGGAGGCTGGCGATTTTGATGAAGGGCAGGCCCAATAGTGCAGGCCAGACCGCTTGGCTTGGGCCGGCAATCGGTCTGGCCTTGGTCCTGACTCCGGTGCCGGGGCCCGCCCTGCGGCCGTCTGTCAGCCCAGGCTGCGGGCGAAGCGGTCCGTAGCCGCCACCAGGGCGGCACGGATGCCGGGCTCGAAGGCGGCGTGACCGGCGTCGGGGATGACCTTGAGGTCCGCAGTCGGCCAGGCCCGGTGCAGATCCCAGGCGGAGCGCAGGGGGCAGATGAGGTCGTAGCGCCCCTGGACTATGACCCCGGGGATACCGGCCAGGTGGCGGGCGTCGCGCAGGAGTTGGTCGGGCTCCAGGAAGGCCTGATTGACGAAGTAGTGGGCCTCGATGCGGGCCAGGCTCAGGGCCACATGGGGGTTGGCGAAGTGGGCCTGGACATCCGGGTTGGGCATCAGGGTGGCGGTTCGCCCCTCCCAGATTGACCAGGCCTTGGCGGCGGCCATGCGAGCCACCTCGTCGCTGCCGGTCAGGCGGCGGTGATAGGCATGGAGCAGGTCGTGGCGCTCTGCGGCGGGTATGGGTGCGAGGAAGTCCTCCCACCGGTCTGGGAAGACCCAGTTGGCCCCCTCCTGGTAGAACCAGCGGATCTCGGAGGCGCGACACAGGAAGACCCCGCGCAGCACCAGGGCCAGTACACGCTCCGGGTGGGTCTGGGCATAGGCCAGGGCCAGGGTCGAGCCCCAGGACCCGCCGAAGACCAGCCAGCGCTCTATGCCCAAGCGGGTGCGGATGCGCTCGCAGTCGGCCACCAGGTCCCAGGTGGTGTTGTCCGTCAGGTCGGCGTGCGGTGTGGAACGGCCGCTGCCCCGCTGATCGAACAGGACGATGCGGTACCGATCAGGATCGAAGAAGCGCCGATGACTGGGTTCGCAACCGGCCCCCGGACCCCCGTGCAGGAAGACCGCTGGTATGCCACGGGGATTGCCGCACTCCTCCAGGTACAGGCTGTGGCGCCCGTCTACCGTCAGGCGGTGCCGGGCGTAGGGCTCGATGGGTGGATAGGGTGCTGGGGCTATGGTGGTCATGGTTCCCTGAACGGCACTGGGTGCGTGCAGAATATTCGCACAGAAAAAAGCGGCAAATTCACACTGATTGTGTCTGGCGGCGTGCCATGATTGCCCCGTCGCCACCCAGGACGCGCAAGGACCCGCGCAGGCCGTACCGGGACGCACGACCTCAAGGACCGCTTCTCCAACCAAGCATCGGCGACAGGGCCCCCTGGCAGGGATTGCGAGGGGGCCTTTTTTTGCGCCTGCGCCTGGGCCCCCCTCGGGGGCCGGTCAGGACCCCGGGGTCCAGCCGACAAAGGGACGGAAAATTCGTACAAAGCGCGGCGGCAAATTCGCACTGTGGTTCTGTGGGTACCTGCCATGATTAAGGCGTCGCCACCAGGGACGCGCAGGGACCCGCGCAGGCAAGACCCGGACGCACGGCCCAAGGACAGCTTCCCCAACCAAGCTTCGGCGATGCACCCCCCTCGCAAGGACGGCGAGGGGGGTTTTTGTTTGTCCACCACCCCAATCACGACCCGACCACAGCCCGATCAGAGCCCCCGCCCGGCCCGCTTGCGGTCATTCTCGGTGAGATGACGCTTGCGGATGCGGATGGCCCCCGGGGCAATCTCCACCAACTCGTCGTCTTCGATGAATTCCAGGGCCTGCTCCAGGGAGAAGCGGATGGGCGGGGTCAGGATGATGTTTTCGTCCGTCCCGGCGGCGCGGATGTTGGTGAGCTGCTTGCCCTTGAGGGGGTTGACGGTGAGGTCGTTCTCCCGGGAGTGCATGCCGATGATCTGGCCCTCGTAGACCTCCTCGCCGGGGGCGACGAACAGCCGCCCACGCTCCTGGAGGTTGAACAGGGAGTAGCCCAGCACCTTGCCCATGCCATTGGAGATCAGGGCCCCGTTGCGGCGCTTGGCGATGGCCCCCTGCTGCACGGGCCCATAGTGGTCGAAGACGTGGTAGATGAGCCCGGAGCCGGAGGTGATGGTCATGAACTCGGTCTGGAAGCCGATCAGGCCCCGGGACGGGACCATGTAGTCCAGCCGCACCCGGCCCCGCCCGTCGGGGATCATGTCCCGCAGTTCGCCCTTGCGCGAGCCCATGGCCTCCATGACCGCGCCCTGGTTGACCTCCTCCACGTCCACCGTGACCTGCTCGTAGGGCTCGCAGATCTCCCCCTCGACCTCGCGGAATATGACCTCCGGGCGCGAGACGGCCATCTCGTAGCCCTCCCGGCGCATGTTCTCCAGCAGGATGGACAGGTGCAGCTCGCCGCGCCCTGAGACCCGGAACTTCTCCGGGTCGTTGCCCTCTTCCACCCGCAGGGCCACGTTGTGGATCAGCTCGCGCTCCAGGCGGTCCTTGAGCTGGCGGGAGGTCAGGTACTTGCCGCTGCGCCCGGCGAAGGGCGAGGAGTTGACCTGGAAGGTCATGCTCACCGTGGGTTCGTCCACGGTCAGGGGTGGCAGGGCCTGGGCATTCTCCGGGTCGCACAGGGTGTCAGACACGTTCGGTGCCTCGATGCCGGTGATGGCGACTATGTCCCCGGCGCTGGCCTCGTCCACCTCTACCCGCTGCAGGCCCATGTAGCTGAACACCTGGGCGATCTTGCCCTTGTGGACCTCGCCGTCCACGGCCACCTGCACCACCTGCTGATTACGCCGCACCGAGCCACGGGCGATGCGCCCCACGGCGATGGCGCCCACGTAGCTGGAATAGTCCAGGGTGGAGATCTGCATCTGGAAGGGCCCGTCCGGGTCCACCGGCGGGCGCGGGGTGTGCTCGACAATGGCCTGGAACAGGGGCTCCATGTCGCCGCTGCGTACCGTCTCCTCCAGCCCGGCGTAGCCGCTCAGGGCCGAGGCGTAGACGATGGGGAAGTCGAGCTGATGGTCGCTCGCCCCCAGCCGGTCGAACAGGTCGAAGACCTGATCCACCACCCAGGCCGGGCGCGCCCCGTCCCGGTCTATCTTGTTGACCACCACGATGGGCCGCAGCCCGTGGTTGAAGGCCTTCTGGGTGACGAAGCGGGTCTGGGGCATGGGCCCTTCGACCGCATCCACCAGGAGCAGGACCGAATCGACCATGGACAGGACCCGCTCCACCTCGCCGCCGAAGTCGGCGTGGCCGGGGGTATCGACGATGTTGATGCGGTACTCGCCCCAGCGGATGGCGGTGTTCTTCGAGAGGATGGTGATGCCCCGCTCCCGTTCGATGTCGTTGGAGTCCATGACCCGCTCCACCGGGCCGAAGCGGTCGCCCAAGGTCCCGGACTGTTGCAGGAGCTGGTCCACCAGGGTGGTCTTGCCATGGTCGACGTGGGCGATGATGGCGATGTTGCGCAGGTTCTCGATCACAGGTTGGGACTCCGGTAGGAAAAAGGCTGGGGCAGTCCAACCCGGGACCGTCCGTGCACAGGGGAATGGCGTGCTCGCTGGGAGCCTAGGGGCGGCGTAGGTCGGGTTTCAGTCCGACCGGGGGTCTTGCCGGCGCCGCTGTCGGGCTGAAGCCCGACCTACGGGGGCGCGGCGCACCGCCCGTCGAAGGCCGCGCAGTATACCCGAGTCTCGGCCCTTCCGGCCGCCGGGGGTCTACTCACAGCCTCTCAGTCGAACTGGAGGACGTCGGTAGCCTTGTTCGGCTGGAGGCGGAACAGGTCGTCCCTGAGGCTGGGGTTGCGCTTCGCCGCGGAAAACAGCAGCCGGGTCACCTGGCCGAAGCTGTCTTCCATGATCAGGGTGTGCAGGTCCTTGCCCTCGAAGCCGACCTGGATGCGCTGCACCTCACCCCCGTCGGCCTTGGGCCTCAGTTCCACCCAGGTCATCCCGTCCCGGGCCGGCAGGTCCGTCACCTTGAACTCCCGGTCTATGGGGCCACCATCGGCCAGCAGCAGGGCCGGGGTCCCGGCCAGGGCCTTGGCCTGATCCTGGTGGGCGACCTGCTCCAGTTCCACGTCGTAGACATAGACCCGCTTGCCGTCGGCGATGATGATCTGCTCGCCGGGCTTCTGATACTCCCAACGGAATTTGCCCGGGCGCTTGATGTGAAAGACCCCGCGGGACTCGGCCATGGCGCTGTGGTCGGCGTTGAAGGTGACCTGCTCGAAGTTCGCGGACAGGGTATCCAGGCCCTTGAGGTAGCCGGTCAGGACCTGGCCGGGCTCGGCAGCGGGTGCGGTCAGGGGCAGAAACGCCAGGATAACGCCAACGAGGTATGGGCGCAGCGGCGCAAAGAGTTGATTGGGTAG
>DYRB01000304.1 GCA_020718945.1 Lamprocystis purpurea
GGCGACCGCCAGAGTACGGGGCCATGGAAGACCTCGTTGCGACCTCGGCCGAGGTTTGACACTAGTACACCTGCGCGCAAGTCACGGAAACATTGAGCAAGCCGAGGCTCGGTCTTTTGGTCCCGAAGCTCTGGACTTGGTAAGTCTCGTCAGCCGAATCGAAGAGCCGCGGTTTAGCGAGGCCGGCGTCATACCCCCGGCGGGACGCCGGGGGACCCAGTTGCCGGCAAGATGCCGGCGCTCCCAGGGGCCGGCGCTCCCAGGGGGCGGCACTCCCAGGGGGCGGCGCTCCCAGTGGCCTGCGCTCCTGGCCCCTGTGCCGTGTGCGGACCGCGCCGAGGATCGCTTGATGTTGCCGGTACTTGGGCGCACCCGTACTAGCCGCCAAAAAAAGGGCGCCGGTCGGCGCCCTTTTCACTTTTCGGCGCTAGCCGAAAAGGCTTAGTTGACCTTGGGGTCCAGCTCGCCCTTGGCGTAGCGGGTGGTCATGGCATCCAGGGACAGGGCGCGGATCTTGCTCGCGTTGCCGGCGGTGCCGAAGGCCTCGTAGCGGTCCTTGCAGATGCCCTTCATGGCCTTGGTGGCGACTGCGAAGTACTTGCGCGGATCGAACTCCTTGGGGTTCTCCGCCAAGAACTTGCGGATGGCGCCGGTGCTGGACATGCGCAGGTCGGTGTCGATGTTGACCTTGCGCACGCCGTGCTTGATGCCCTCGACGATCTCCTCGACCGGCACGCCGTAGGTCTCGCCCATGGCGCCGCCGTACTCGTTGATGATGGCCAACCAGTCCTGGGGGACCGAGGAAGACCCGTGCATCACCAGGTGGGTGTTGGGGATGCGGGCGTGAATCTCCTTGATGCGCGCAATGGCCAGGATGTCGCCGGTGGGCGGCCGGGTGAACTTGTAGGCGCCGTGGGAGGTGCCGATGGCGATGGCCAGGGCGTCCACGCCGGTCTTCTTGACGAAGTCGGCGGCCTCTTCCGGATCGGTCAGGAGCTGGCTGTGGTCGAGCGTGCCCTCGGCGCCGATGCCGTCCTCTTCACCGGCCTGCCCGGTCTCCAACGACCCCAGGCAACCCAGTTCGCCCTCGACGGAGACGCCGCAGGCGTGGGAGATCTCGACCACGCGACGGGTGATGTCCACGTTGTACTCGTAGGAGGTCGGGGTCTTGCCGTCTTCGCCCAGGGACCCGTCCATCATGACGGAGCTGAAGCCGAGCTGGATGGAGCGCTGGCAGATGGGCATGGAGGTGCCGTGGTCCTGGTGCATGCACACCGGGATCTGCGGCCACTCCTCGATGGCGGCCAGGATCAGGTGGCGCAGGAAGGGGGCACCGGCGTACTTGCGGGCACCGGCGGAGGCCTGACAGATGACCGGGGAATCGGTCTCGGCGGCGGCCTCCATCATGGCGCGCATCTGCTCGAGGTTGTTGACGTTGAAGGCGGGGACGCCGTAGCCGTGCTCGGCGGCGTGGTCCAGCAGTTGGCGCATGGAAATCAGTGCCATGGGATGTCTCCTCGTGTGTGCTTGTGGGTGGGCGGGGTTTGCTAGTCGCTGGTCAGGTGGAGCCGATGCTCGCCGACGCGCATGATCTTCATGATATTGGTCTGGCCCTCGACACCGTTGCGGTCGCCCTTGGTGATGATGACCAAGTCTCCTTGGACGACGGTGCCGTGGCGTAGGAGCTCCTCTATGACCTCCATGTTGACGTCGTGGATGTCCTTGCCCGTGACGTCGAAGCCCACAGGATAGACGCCGCGGTACAGGGTGACCTTGCTGCGGGTGGCCTCGACCCGGCTCATGGCATAGATGGGTATGCCCGAGCTGATGCGCGACATCCATTTGACCGTGGAGCCGCTTTCCGTCAGGGCGGCGATGGCCTTCACCCCCAGGTGGTTGGCGGTGTACATGGCGGCCATGGCGATGCCCTCGTCCACCCGCCCGAAGTAGGAGTCCAGGCGGTGGTGGGAGCGGGCCGCGTGCTTCTCCGCCTCCAGGCAGACACGGTCCAGGGCCTCGACCACCAGGGCCGGGTAGTGGCCGACGGAGGATTCGGCAGAGAGCATGACCGCATCGGTGCCGTCGAGCACGGCATTGGCCACGTCGAAGACCTCTGCCCGGGTGGGGATGGGGTTCTCGATCATGGACTGCATCATCTGGGTGGCGGTGATGACCACGCAGTTCAGCTCCCGGGCCCGGCTGATGAGGCGCTTCTGCACCGCTGGGAGCTTGGCGTCACCGATCTCCACCCCGAGGTCGCCACGGGCGACCATGACGGCGTCGGAGGCGTGGATGATGGCATCCAGCTCGGCCAGGGCCTCGGCCCGCTCGATCTTGGCGACTATGCCGCCGTGGCCCCCGGCATCGCGTAGGCATTCCCGGGCCAGATCCACGTCGTCGGCGCTGCGCACGAAGGAGACGGCGAGGTAATCGGCACCGATGGCGGCGGCGAAGATGATGTCCGCCTTGTCCTTCTCGGTCAGGGCCGGGGCCGAGAGCCCGCCGCCCTTCTTGTTGATGCCCTTGTTGTTGGACAGCTTGGTGCCGTTGACCACCTGGCAGCGGATCTCGGTCAGAGAGACGCTGTCCACCATCAGTTCCACGGCCCCGTCGTCCAGGAGCAGGGTGTCGCCGGGGGTGACGTCCTTGATCAGCTCCGGATAGGTGGTGCCGACCCGGGTCTGGTCGCCGGCGTCCTGGGGGCAGAGGACGTCGATGGTGAAGGTGTCGCCGGGGGCCAGGGTGATGGGCCCGTCGCGGAAGCGCCCGATACGGATCTTCGGCCCCTGGAGGTCGATGAGGATGCCGACCTCGCGGCCGAAGGCCGGGGCGCGGCGGCGTACCTGCTCGGCCCGGGCACGGTGGCGGTCGTGGGTGTCATGGGAGAGGTTGAGCCGGACCACGTCCAGCCCGGCGGCGAGCATGGCGTCGAGGACGGCATCGTCGTCCGTGCTTGGGCCTAGGGTGGCGACTATCTTGGTGCGTCTGGGCATTGTGGGTGGCGAATGGCTCGTGGTCAGTGGCTAGAAAGGATGATTCCGGCGCGAGTGGCGGGTGTCGGGGCTCGGATGCGACTGTCTCTCCGCCCTTACCAGTCGCCACTGACCACTCGCCAGGTCCGATCAGTCCTTGGCGCGGGCTTCGAGCATGGCCACGGCGGGCAGGACCTTGCCTTCCAGGTACTCCAGGAAGGCGCCACCGGCGGTGGAGATGTAGGACACACGGTCGTAGATGTCGTACTTCTGGATGGCGGCGATGGTGTCGCCGCCGCCGGCCAGGGTGAAGGCCTGGGTATTGGCGATGGCCATGGCGACGGCCTTGGTGCCCTCGCCGAACTGGTCGAACTCGAACACACCGACCGGGCCGTTCCACACCACGGTACCGGCCTTCATGATGATGTCCACCAGCTCCTGGGCGGACTTGGGGCCTATGTCGAAGATCATGTCGTCGTCGACCACGGCGTCCGCCGCCTTGGAGACGGCCGGCTCGGCGGCGTCGAACTTCTTGCCACAGACCACGTCCACGGCGATGGGGATGGTGGCGCCGCGGGCGGTCATCTTCTCCATCAGGGCCTGGGCGGTGGGGATCAGGTCCGCCTCACACAGGGACTTGCCGACGTTCTTGCCGGTGGCGGCGAGGAAGGTGTTGGCGATGCCGCCGCCGACCACGAGCTGCTCGCACTTCTCGGCCAGGGCCTCCAGCACCGTCAGCTTGGTGGAGACCTTGGAGCCGCCGACGATGGCGACCATGGGCCGGGCCGGGTTGGCCAGGGCCTTGGCCAGGGCGTCGAGCTCCTCGGCAACCAGCAGCCCGGCGCAGGCCTTGGGGGCGAACACGCCGACACCGGTGGTGGATGCCTCGGCGCGGTGGGCGGTGCCGAAGGCGTCCATGACGAAGACATCGCACAGGGCGGCGTACTTGCGGGCGGTCTCCTCGACGTTCTTCTTCTCGCCCTTGTTGACCCGGCAGTTCTCCAGGATGACCAGTTCGCCCGGGGCCACCTCGAAGCCGCCGTCCACCCAGTCGCGGATCAGGCGCACGGGCTTGCCCAGGCGGGCGGAGATGTTGTCGGCCACGGGTTGCAGGGAGACCTCGGGGGTCCACTCGCCCTCGGTGGGACGGCCGAGATGGGAGGTGACCATGACCTGGGCCCCGGCCTTCATGCAATGCTCGATGGTGGGCATGGAGGCGGTGATGCGGGCATCGGAGGTGACCTTGCCATCCTTGACGGGTACGTTCAGGTCGGAGCGGATGAGGACGCGCTTGCCGGTGAGGTCGAGGTCGGTCAGCTTGATGAAGGACATGGGGGCTGCTCTCTGGTGAGTGGTGAATCGAGCCATCGGGAAAGCCCTGGGGCTTTCCGGATGATTCCTAAGACCCTATCTGAAAGGCTCTGTCTGCATTAGCTGTTGGGGATGGCCAAGTCATTGAAGTGGCGGGT
>DYRB01000305.1:0-2113 GCA_020718945.1 Lamprocystis purpurea
TCGCTCTCGCGCCCGGAGAAGGCGACCACGCGCACCGGGCCGGTCTCGCCTGGGGTGTAGAACCCCTCCATGACCGGGCGGCGGTACTCCGGGTGCTTGGCCAGCAGGCCCAGGGCCAGCAGGGTGTGGGTCTTGCCGCCGCCCATGGCCTGGGTCAGCTTGAAGACGCCCTGGGTGGTCTTGCCCTCCAGCCGTCGGAAGCCCTCGGTGAGCAGGATGCGCATGCCCTCGGTGACGTGGTTCTCGCGGAAGAAGGCATCGGGGTCGATGCGGTCCTGGACCAGGTCCGAGAGGTCGAGGACGGTGTCCCGACGCGCGGTGTCGAAGATGCTGCCGCGGGGTTTGCAGGCGCTGGCGAGTGTTTTCATGAGTCCACTTCGTATGGGGCTGGTGATTTGAAGTCCTGGCGCCGCACCGGACCGCGACGCCCTTGCAATAGAACCTGTGGGGTCTGAACCCCTCATGCGGCACCCCTGAGCGCCGATGGTACAGGTTCGCCGGGTGGGATTCACCCGGGCGACCATCCAGGTCCCAAGGCGCAGGCCAGGCCGCCCGTCACCGGCTTCGGAGACTATGCTGGCCGCGCTGGGAGCAGGGGCTCATTCCGCAAAGAAAAGGTTGCGGAACACCTGGCGGCTGGCGGTGCGGTAGATGGTGAAGTCCGAATCCACGCTGGCGACCTGGGTGGTCCGCAGCCGCTCGCACAGGGCCACCAGGGATGCGTCGGCGAAGTCGGCCGGCAGGTCGGCGTATTTGTGCATCAGGGCGCGGATGCGCGGCAGGTCGCCCGGGGTGGCGGTGTCCAGGGTCAGGGCCTGTTCGGCCCAGTAGAGGAAATCCCGCTGGGCCTGGGGCGAGAAGTCGAGCATGTAGACCACCTCCGTGACCACCGGCAGGTTGGTGATCAACCGCCCGGTCAGGCCCTTGAGGAAGGCGACCGCCCGGTCGTGATAGCCGTCCGAGCCGTCGAACAGGGCGATGAGGGGGCCGCTGTCAGCGACTATGTCGGTCACGGAACCTGTCCCGCAGGATCTCCTTGCGCCGGGCGCTGAGGTCGGTGGCGCCGCTGGAATAGCGGCCGAACAGCGGCTCGCCGATGCTGTAGGGCGTCACCGGGTCCGCCGGGCGGCCGAGCTTCTCGCGGATGGCGTCGCGCACGAAGTCCGACAGCGGCACGCCCTCCAGGTCGAGTCGGCGCCGCAGCTCGGCCTCGGTATCGGGGTCCAAACGGATGGAGATGGGCATGGTGGGGTCTCGTATTACGATTCTGTCAGACAGGCTAGTCCGATTTCAGATCTGGCGCAAGGGTCGGGCCTGGCCGGGTTTCGTCCTATACTCCGCGCCCATGATCGAGTTGACCCAGAGACTCCCAACCCCGGTGACCGCCGCGGCCACCCTGACCCTGACCTACGAGCAACGCCAGCGCCGCCGCCTGCGGGTGGCGTTGGACGACGGCCGGGAGGCCGGCCTGGTCTTGGATCGGGTCGAACCCCTGAGGGACGGGGACTGCCTGGCCTCTGCCGACGGCCTGGTGGTGGCGGTGCGGGCGGCGGTGGAGACCCTGTCCTGCGTCGCCTGCGCGGACCCGCTGTTGCTGGCCCGGGCCTGCTACCACCTGGGTAATCGGCATGTGGCCCTGCAGATCCGAGCAGGGGGACTGTGCTATCTCCACGACCATGTCCTGGACGACCTGGTGCTGGGTCTGGGGCTGCCGGTCACCTGCCAGCAGGCCCCTTTCGAGCCCGAACCCGGGGCCTACGGCGGGGCCCAGGCCCATGGCCACCACCAGGGCCACTGAAGCCCTGCCGCTTCTGCGGCTGATGCACCTGGTCAGCCCCTCCCTGCCGGTGGGGGGTTTTACCTATTCCCAGGGCATCGAGTGGGCGGTGGAGGCGGGCTGGATCCGCACCGCCGCGGACCTGGAGGCTTGGCTGGCCGACCAGTTGCACCTGGGCCTGGCGCGGCTGGACCTGCCGCTGCTGTTGCGCATGCATGCGGCCGTGGGGGCCGGGGACCTGGCCGCCCTGGGGGGCTGGATCGATTGGCTGATCGCCGGGCGGGAGACCGCGGAACTGCGGGCGGAGGAGGGCAACCGGGGGCGGGCCCTGGCGGA
>DYRB01000305.1:2213-4416 GCA_020718945.1 Lamprocystis purpurea
GCCTGGGGCTGGCTGGAGAACCTGACCTTGGCAGGCATCAAGCTGGTCCCCCTGGGCCAGACCCAGGGCCAGCAGGCCCTGGCGCGGCTGATCGGGCGGGTCCCGGCGGCCCTGGACCAGGCCCTGGCCCTGGCGGACGCAGACATCGGGTCCTCCTGCCCGGCCCTGGCCATCGCCAGTAGCCGCCACGAGACCCAGTACACCCGGTTGTTCCGTTCTTGACTTTGACCCCCGGCATTCTCCACCCGGCCGATGGGCCGCCCCTGGTCTGGGTCACCGTGGAGATCCCGCGCTGGGGCTTCCTCAAGCGCGGCTCCAGCGGGCGGATCGACTTCGTCTCTCCCTTGCCCTGTCCCTACAACTACGGGTCTGTACCCGGCTGGCTGGGGCTGGAGGGGGACCTGCTCGATGCCCTGGTCCTGGGCCCGCGGCTGCCCCGCGGGGCCCTGGTCCAGGTGCGGGCCTACGGGGCCGTGGGCCTGGCCGACCGCGGTCTCTATGACGACAAGCTCATTTGCGGTCTGGTGCCGCCGACCCCGGCGGAACTGGAGCGGGTGCTCGCCTTCTTCCGCCTGTACGGGCGCTGCAAGGGCCTGCTCAACCGGCTGCGCCGCCGCCCCGGGCGGACCGCCTGCGAGGGCTGGGGAACGGCCGAGGCGGCCATAGCACGGGCCCGACCCTTGGTGGGGCCCTGGCGCGGCCCGGAGGTGCCGTTCTGAATTCGGTTCGGGTCCAGCAAGACGAGATTCGCGAGCAAGTCTTGGCACTGCGGCCCGAAGCACCGTGGGAGCGCCGCCTCGGCGCGACCGGACGAAGCGCAGCGAGCCCGGTGGCCAGCACGCCAGTCCGTCGCGGCGAGGCGCCGCTCCCACGGGCACCGATCTGGCCGCCAAGTTCCGATTTGCTGGTTCGGGTCCGCCGGGTCGCCGGGGGCCCCCCGGCACTGCTATGATCCGCGCCGGTTCGCAGACCCCGATGGGGGACTGCCGGGTCAGGGCACGAACGGCCGAGATGGGGGGCTTGAGATGCGGGTACTGGTGGGCGACATCGGCGGGACCAAGACCGGGTTGGCGGTGGCAGAGACCGTCGACGGGCGGGTCCGGCTCGACCAGGAGCGCCGCTACCCCAGCCGCGACTACAACACCCTGGACGGCCTGCTGCGCCGGTATATGGCCGACACCGGGGCCGCCTGCGACGCCGCGGCACTGGCCATCGCCGGGCCGGTCCAGGACGGCCGCAGCCGCACCACCAATCTCCCCTGGGAGGTGGACGCCGCCGCGCTCCAACAGGGCCTGGGCCTGGCGGAGGTGCGCCTGCTCAACGACCTGGAGGCGGTGGCCTGGGGCGTTGGCGCCCTGAGCGCGGAGGACTTCGCTGTCATCCACCCCGGTGACCCGGACGGGGTCGGCAACGCCTGCGTGGTGGCCGCCGGGACCGGGCTGGGGGAGGCCGGGCTTTACTGGGACGGGCAGCGCCACCACCCCTTCGCCACCGAGGGCGGCCACACGGACTTTGCCCCCAGCGACGAGCGCGAGTTTGCCCTGTACCGGTTCTTGCAGCGCACCTACGGCCATGTGAGCTGGGAGCGGGTCGCCTGCGGTACCGGGATCGGCAACCTGCATGCCTTCCTGCTGGAGTACCGGGGCGCGGACCTGCCCCCCTGGCTGGGCGAGGCTATGGCCGCCGGTGACCCTTCCGCCGCCATAGCCGCGGCCGCCGCGGAGGCCAGGTGCCCGATCTGCGTGGAGGCCGTGGATCTGTTCGCACGGCTCTATGGGCGTGAGGCCGGCAACATGGCCCTCAAGCACCTGGCCCTGGGCGGTGTCTGGCTGGGCGGGGGCGTGGCCCCGAAGAATCTCGATCTGCTGCGCGCCAGCGGTTTCGTCGCCGCCTTCTTGGACAAGGGGCGGATGGCCCCTTTGGTGGAGCGCATGCCCGTCCGGGTCATCCTGGAACCGCGCACCCCCTTGTTCGGCGCCGCCCGGTTCATGGCCCAGGGGTAGCCTGGGCCGCCGCACCGCGCCCTCACCCTGGAAAGACCAATTCGGCCGCAAATTACGCAAATGTTCGCAAATGGTTCAGTCAGCTAAAGAGAGTCTTGAGGTCACTTGCAAGGTGAGCCGGAGACCTACAGGAAGCCCTTTCCTATTGGCTCTGTCTGCATTAGCTGTTGGGGATGGCCAAGTCACTGAAGTGGCGGGTG
>DYRB01000306.1:0-1682 GCA_020718945.1 Lamprocystis purpurea
TGGGCATACTGTCGAGCAAGTCGCGTCGGGCGGAGACCAATGCCGAGCCGATCCGCGAGTATCTGCTCCTGACCCGGTACTCACCGGAGCGGGTGGCCAAGGGCGAGATGCTGAGCGTGGACGACGTGCAGGAGATCCTGTCCCTGGAACTGGTCGGGGTGATCCCGGAGTCCAAGGCGGTGCTGGGGGCCTCGAACGCGGGCGTCCCGGTGATCCTGGACAAGGAGAGCGACGCCGGTCAAGCCTATGCGGATGCGGTCGCCCGCTACCTGGGGGAGTCCGTGCCGCACCGCTTTCTCGAGGTCGAAAAGAAGGGCTTCTTCAGCCGCATATTCGGGGGGTAAGCCATGGGCCTGCTGGACTTTTTTCGTTCCTCTCGGCCCACCAAGGGGACCGCTTCGGTCGCCAAGGAGCGGCTGCAGATCCTGGTGGCCCACGACCGCGCCGAGCGCCATCGGCCCTCGTACCTACCCAAGCTACAGCGCGAGATCCTGGAGGTGATCCGCAAGTACGTGGACGTGGACATGAACGCCGTCTCCGTCAACTACGAGCAGGACGATCATCACGAGATCCTGGAGTTGAACATCATCCTGCCGGACGGGGCCCAAAGGGCATAACCGGTCCCGCCCCCCGAGACCGCCGTCCGGGTCTGTCCCGGACGCCGGTCCTGTTACCGTCGCCGCCGGTCAGACCAGGCCGTAGCGGTCCTTCATGTCGCGATAAACCAGGGTGGAGACGCTGCGGATGGCGTCCGCACGGCGCTTGATCCAGGCCCCGTAGGACTTGGCCGCGGTGGGTCGCTCTATGATCCCGACGAAGGTATAGGGCCGCGAGCGACCGCGGAAGTCCACCGCCTCGACTATGCCCATGTCGCCGCACAACTGGGCGGTGGAGCCGGTCTTGTCGTAGATCTTCACCGAGTCGGGGATGGCATCGACGCCGCTGGCGATGCGGTCGCGGTTGGGCAGGGCCATCAGGGCGCGTAGCTCCGCGGCATAGGGCAGGCGGTCGTCCCACAGGGCGGTGAGGAAGCGGTTGTAGTCGTGGGCAGAGGCCAGGTTGCGGTAGGTGCGGCCATCCGCCGGGATGTTCTCCACCACCCGGGTGTCGCGGAATATGGCCGGGGCCTTGCGCTTGAGAACGCGCTCCACATCCGCTGGGCCGCGGCTGGAGTTGTGCCGGCTGACCAGGGCAATGAGCTGATTGGTCGCCGGGTTGCTGCTGCGGCGGATGGAGCGCTCCATGATCTCCCGCACCTCTTGCGTATAGCGCGCCTTGCCGCCGGAGTCCTGTATCGTATAGAAGTAGGCCTGGGCGACGAAGGGCTTGATCATGCTGGCCGCCTGACGCGGGATGTCCTCGTTGATGGACACCAGCTTGTCGCGGGTACTGAGGTCGTAGACCGCCCAGGAGGTACGCTCGTCGGCGCCGATCCTGCCCTCGGCCCGCAGTTGTTTGAGCAGGCCCAGGACCTGGCCTTGCAGCGAGCCCTCGTCGGCCAGGCCAGCACCGGGTCGGCCGAGCAGCAGGGCCGCGGAGCAGGTGGCGAGCGTACCGAGGAACCGCCGCCGGGCGGGTTGGGCAACACCTGTCGGCGCCGAAGCGCCCAGGAAGGACGTTTCTTCGTTCATGGTCGATTCCTACCCCTAGGACTTGCCTGATGACGCGATGGACGGGCCCGG
>DYRB01000306.1:1782-4405 GCA_020718945.1 Lamprocystis purpurea
AGGAAGAGCGCGGCGATGGCGCCGATGGCGGTCAGCAGGGAGACCGCCGCCAGGGCGTAGCTCAGGTTGAGCCCGCGGCGCAGGGCCTCTACGGCCTCGCGGTCCTGAGCCAGGGCCAGGGGCAGCGCGGCCTCGATCTCGCGGCGGGCGATCTGGGTGGCCTGGGTCGTCACGGCAGCGTCAACGCCCTGCTGTAACTTCAGGACCGCCTCGTCCATGTCCACTTGTTCGGCGTGGGCCTCTTGGACGCATTGCTGCATGAGCTGGAGTATGTGGTCGCGCTCGGCATCGAAATGGCGGCGCACCGCGGCCGGGACTATGTCCTCGCGCAGGTAGTCCATGTCGATGGGGGGTGCCACCGGGGCCGGCTGCTGCACTATGACCGGCGGCGGTGGGGCCATCGGGGCCAGCGGCGGTGGGGGCGGCGGCAGGGAGTCCACCGCCATCTCCACCTGCTCGGCGATGAGCCGACGCAGTTGGGTGCTGATACGGGCCAGGTGCGGCTCTAGGGCGTCCCCGAGGCGCTGCCCGAGGTGGGTCTCGACCCACTCCTCGATCTCGGCCCGGGTCGGGGCCAGCGGCGCCGCCGGCTCGACGGGTTCGGCCGGTACCGCCGTCGGGGCCCCGTGGATGGTGCTGCGGGCGGCCAGGGCGGCGCGGATCTGCTCCAGGACCTGGGGCAGCTTGTCGGCCGCTGCGGCCTTGGTGAGCACGCTCAGGGCCCCGCGCTTGACCGCCTGGCCGGAGTACACCGGGTCGTCGTGGGAGGTGCACATGACCACCGGGATGTGGGCGGTGGAGAGATCCGACTTGATAATCTCCAACGCCTCGAACC
The DNA here is from genome assembly GCA_020718945.1 of Lamprocystis purpurea. GTDB lineage: Bacteria > Pseudomonadota > Gammaproteobacteria > Chromatiales > Chromatiaceae > DYRB01. The sequence continues at coordinate 2,618 of DYRB01000306.1, forward strand.
CGTTCATGCCCGGCATGGTATGGTCCATGAGGACCGCATCCGGGGGGGCCTCGGCGATGCGCTCCAGGGCCGCCTCGGCGGACTCGGCGGTATCGACCAGGACCCCGTGGCGTTGCAGTTGCAGGCGCAGGGCGTAACGGGCGGACTTGGAGTCGTCCACCAGGAGGATCTTCATGGGGTCCAAGGGGGTGCTTCCTCCGGGTCTGGATTGGGCCCCAAGCCTAGGGCGGGCGGACCGCCCCGGCTGCACAGGGCATCGCTGTACCAGGGTCCCATGCTTGGGGCTGGGCACAGTGGGCGGAAGTTTAGAGAAGCGACGGGGAAAGATCCATGGGGCCGACGCCAACGGCGGTTCGATTGTTCGAGAGTGCTACGCAGGTCGCGGCAGAGGCGGCGGCCCACATCCTGGCTAGCGCCCGTGAGGCGATCAGGGCGCGCGGGCGCTTTCGGGTGGTATTGGCGGGCGGGACCACGCCGCTCGCGGCCTATCGGCTCCTGGCCGGGGAGGCGGCGGACTGGCCGGCCTGGGAGGTCTGGTTCGGCGACGAGCGCTGTCTGCCGCCCGGGGACCCCGAGCGCAACAGCCAGGCCGCCGACCTGGCCCTGCTCGGTTTGGTCCCCATACCTAAGGCACAGATTCACCCCATGGCCGCGGAACTGGGGGCCGAGGCCGCCGCCGCGGCCTACGAGGCCCTGGTCCGGGCGGCCCTGCCCTTCGACCTGGTCCTGCTTGGCATGGGGGAGGACGGTCACACGGCGAGCCTCTTCCCGGGTCACCCCGTACCCCAAGGGGCCCTGGTCATGCCCGTGCACGGCGCCCCCAAGCCGCCGCCGGATCGGGTCTCCCTGACCCCCCGGGCGCTGACCGCGTCCCGGGAGGTGCTGATCCTGGTGACCGGGGCGGGCAAGCGCCAGGCCTTGGACGCCTGGAGGGGCGGGGCGGACCTGCCGGTTGCCCGGGTCGCTGCCCTGGGGCGTATAATTACGTACCTCGACAGCGCCGCTGCCGGGCCCGAATTCCCGCGAGTGACCCTACCCGGCCTCCCGTCCCCAGATTTCCCCAGTGAGAATGCGCCATGAAATCCGCCCTAGCCATCGCCTTTGGCCTCCATCAACTCGCCACCGTCGTTTGGGTCGGGGGCATGTTCTTCGCCCACATGGCCCTGCGCCCCGCCGCCAAGGAAGAGGTCAAGGTCCCGGAGCGGCTGTTCCTGATGGCGGCGGTGTTCCGCCGCTTCTTCCCCTGGGTCTGGGTGGCCATAGTCCTGCTCTGGGGCACCGGGGCCTGGATCATCCTGGGTGCCTTCAAGGGCGGGTTAGCCCTCCATGTCCACCTCATGATGGGGATCGCTGCGGTCATGACCGCGATCTTCGTCTACATCTACGCCTCCCCCTACCGCAAGCTCAAGCTGGCCATCGAGACGAAGGACTGGTCCTGGGCCGCGGCCAAGGTCGCCCTGATCCGTCGGCTCATTCTGGTCAATATGCTCTTTGGCCTGCTTACCGCCCTGGTCGGTTCGGCCGGGCGGCTGATCCTGGCCGGTTAGGCCCCGCTGGGGGGTGCGGCTCGACCTCGGTTGAAGCGGGCGCACCTGGGCCTCATTAGCCAGGCCCATGTCTAGCCTCGACTCACTGCACTTCGGCAACGGCTCCCCCGGTCGCCCCGGCGTTTACCGCACCGGGCCCCTGGGTACCTGCCTCCTCCTGCTCGCTGTCCTGCTAGAGTCCGCGGCGCCTAGGAGCCTGTCGGACTTAGGATGAATCGGCTGCGGAAGCGGGACAACGGCC
>DYRB01000307.1 GCA_020718945.1 Lamprocystis purpurea
GGCTAAGCCCTTGTCTGGTTTGGCTGGGGGACTAGGATTCGAACCTAGGTTAGCGGAGTCAGAGTCCGCTGTCCTACCACTAGACGATCCCCCAAGGTAAACCGATCCCTGGCCTACTCTGCTGAGGCTTAACGCTTGGAGTATTGGGGCGCGCGGCGGGCCTTGTGCAGACCGACCTTCTTACGCTCGACCTCACGGGCGTCGCGGGTGAGGAAACCGGCCTTGCGCATGGGGCGGCGCAGTTCCTCGTTGAAGACCACCAGGGCGCGGGCTATGCCGTGACGGATGGCGCCGGCCTGACCGGAGGTGCCGCCGCCGGTCACCGTGACCCGGACATCGACCCGCTTGGCCATGTCCACGGTCTCCAGGGGCTGACGCACTATCATGCGCGCAGTCTCGCGACCGAAGAACTCGTCCAGGGGGCGGCCGTTCACGGTGATGTTGCCGCTGCCGAGGGTCAGGAAGACGCGCGCGCTGGAGGACTTGCGGCGGCCGATGGTGTGCAGAATTTCCGTCATGGGTCTTGGTCCGGTCGGGTGGCTGGCCGTGGGGCGCGTGCTTAGATGTCGAGGGGCTGGGGCTGCTGCGCCTGGTGGCCGTGGGTCGGCCCGGCGTAGACGCGGAGCTTCCGCAGCATGGCACGACCCAGGGGGTTGTGCGGCAGCATGCCCTTGACCGCCAGGGTGATGGCGCGGTCGGGGGCCTTCTGCATCAGCTTTTCCAGGTTCATGGACTTCATGTTGCCGACGTAACCGGTGTGCCGGTAATACATCTTGTCCCGGAGCTTGTTGCCGGTGACGTGGATCTTCTCGGCATTGACGATGACGATGAAGTCGCCGGTGTCCACATGGGGCGTGTACTGGGGCTTGTGCTTGCCGCGCAGGCGCAGCGCCACTTCGCTGGCAAGCCGGCCGAGCGTCTTGCCGTCGGCATCCACGAGATACCACTCGCGGCGCACCTCGGCGGGCTTCGCGCTCAAAGTCGTCATGTCCGTGTCTTCTCCAGGGAGGGCTGGTTTTGGTTTCGAGAAAGACCGCGGATGATACAAGCGTCCCCGGGGCTTGGCAACACCTGCGCGTCTTGTGGCGTGAAGGACCCAAGAAAAAGGGCGCGACCCGTGAGGGTTGCGCCCGAAATATAACCACCAAAGGAGGATAGAGGACTACTGACCCGTGTTAGCGAATCAGTACATGCGCAATATCTGATATTCAGGTCCCCTTGTCAAGCCTCGTTGCCAAGAAACAACGGATGTCAGCCGGGCAGCCGCAGCCGCTCTACGATCCGCCCGCCCATCAGGTGCTCGGTGAGGATTTCGTCGAGGTCGCTGCGATCCACGTAGGTGTACCAGACGGCCTCGGGGTAGACGACCAGCACCGGCCCCTCGGCGCAGCGGTTCATGCACCCGGCGGTATTGATGCGCACCCCGCCCGGGCCGGCGATGTCGAGCTCCTTGGTCCGCCGCTTGAGGTAGGAGCGCTGGCCAAGGGCGTCGCACTGGGCGCAGCACTGGGCCCCGTCGTCGCGGGTATTGGTGCAGAAAAAGACGTGGTACTTGTAGTAGGCCATGGCAGTTTGGGCCCCTCCGCGGGCGGTGAAAAGGTCGGTGGAGAGGTTACCATTGGCGCCCCCCGCCCGCGCCCCCGGCCGCCGGCTATCCGAGCCCCTGAACAGCGAGATCGACCACGGACAAGCTCCTTGCGGCCGCCGACCAGTGCGTCAAGTGCGGCCTGTGCCTGCCCCACTGCCCGACCTATCGCTTGCGGCGCGATGAGGCGGAGTCCCCGCGCGGGCGCATCGCCCTGGTCCAGGGGCTGGAGACCGGTGCCCTGGCCCCCTCGCCGCGACTCGATAGGCACCTGTCGAGCTGTCTGGAGTGCCGGGCCTGCGAGCCGGTCTGCCCGTCCCTGGTGGCGGTCGGCTCCATCATGGACCAGGCCAGGGCACGCCGTACCCAGGCCCTGCCGGCCTGGCGTCGTTGGGCCAGGCGGACCTGGCTGCGGGCCCTGGGCAGCGGGTCCTTCATGCGCATCGCCCAGGTCTTGGCGGGGGTCTATGTCGGGACCGGCCTGGAGCGGGCCGCTCGCCGCCTGGGCCTGCACCGCTTGCCGCGCCTGAATGCCTATGCGCGGCTGGCCGCCGGGCTGCACCGGCCGCCCCGCCGGGACCCCCAGCCGCAGGAGGCGGGCATGGTGGCCCTGTTCGAAGGCTGCGTCTCCGCGGTGACCCAGCCCCAGACCCTGGCGGCGGCGGTGCTGGTCCTGACCCGGCTGGGGATTGAGGTGGCCCGGCCCAACGGCCAGGGGTGCTGCGGGGCCATGCTGCGCCACAATGGCTTCCCGGACCAGGCCGACACCCTGCTCCAGAACAACGCCGATGTGCTGGCGGGGCGGCCCCTGGTCGGGGTGGCCAGCGCCTGCGTGGCGGAGTTGCGCACCCATCCGGCCCTGGCCCAGGCCCAGGAACTCTGCGCCTACCTGGACGCCGCGCCCTGGCCGACGGGGCTCGCCCTGACCCCGCTGGCGGCGGAGGTCCTGGTCCACGAGCCCTGCTCCCACCGCAACCTGCTCGGCGGCAATGCGGCGGTGTATCGGTTGCTGGCGCGCATCCCCGGGCTGCGGGTCCAACCCCTGCCGGACAATGCCCTGTGCTGCGGGGCGGCCGGGACCTATCTGCTGCAACACCCGCAGACCGCCGCGGCCCTGCTGGCCCCCAAGCTGGACCACCTGGCGCGGCTGCGGCCCAGGTTCCTGGTGACCACCAATCCGGGCTGCGCCCTGCACCTGGCCGCAGGGCTGCGCGAGGCGGGTCTATCTATAGAGGTCTGTCACCCGGTGGAACTGATTGCCCGACAGATGCCGGTCGCCAGGTTCTAGCGGCTGGAGAGGTTCCCCCTCGGACCGACGACGCATGGACCTGGACCCAACTCGGTGGGAGCGGCGCCCCGCCGCGACCTGCTGTCTTCCCGCAACGCCTCTGGAAAACGCTGCCTCGCGCCGAGGGCGGCGCTCCCACGGGAGCTGACCTGGCGCCGGCTTGAGTCATCCGTGACGATCTTGGGCCCTCAAGGAACCCTGGCACCCAGAAGCAGGCAACTCTCGACCTACACCCTTGATCCGCCCCCTGCTCCCACCCCACAATCCCCCAACCTCCCTGACCCCAGTTGCACAGCCGCCATGTATCAGCGCACCTACTCCCCCCTGGATCGCGCCGTCGTCAACCTGGACGCCGCCCTGCGCGCCCTGTTCGGCCGGCCCCAGGTCACCGAGCGCCCGGACCCGGCCGCCGGCCTGCCGGAGCCGGACCTGTCCGATGAGCAGCGGCACCACATAGCCCGGCTGATGCGCATCAACCACACCGGCGAGGTGTGCGCCCAGGGGCTCTACCAGGGTCAGGCCCTGACCGCCCGCCTGCCGGAGGTGCGGGGCAAGCTGGAGCGTGCGGCCCAGGAGGAGAACGACCACCTGGCCTGGTGCGAGCGGCGCATCGAGGCCCTGGGTGATCGCAAGAGCCTGTTGAACCCCCTCTGGTATGCGAGTTCCTTCGCCATCGGCGCCGCCGCCGGGCTGGCCGGGGACAAGTGGAGCCTGGGCTTTGTGGTGGAGACGGAGCGCCAGGTGGAGAGCCATTTGGACCACCACCTGGCCCAGGTCCCGGCGGACGACACCAAGGACCGGGCGGTGCTGGAGCAGATGAAGGCCGATGAGATCGGCCATGCGGAACTGGCCAAGGCCGCCGGCGGTGCGGACCTGCCCGGGCCCATCCGCTGGGGGATGCGGCTGGCCTCCAAGGTCATGACCAGTACCGTTTACTGGGTCTAGGGGCCTGTCGGGCGCAAGCCCGACCTACCTTGCCGGGCGCCTCGCGGTCGCCGCGTCAGAACTCCAAGCCGCGGGCCAGATTGCGCCCATAGAAGATCTCCGCCACCTCGCGGCGCACCAGCTTGTGGATGCGCCGCCGCTCCTTTTCCTCCAGGTCCTGCTCCTGGATGCAGAACAGATAGTCGTCCAGGCGGAACTCCCGGATCGCCATTTTGGTGTGGAAGATGTTCTCCTGGTAGACGTTGACGTCGACGGCCTGGTAGCGCTCCTTGGTGTCGCGGGACAGGTAGTTCTGGATGGAACTGATGTTGTGGTCGATGAAGTGCTTGCGCCCGGCCACGTCGCGGGTACAGCCGCGCACCCGGTAGTCGAGGATGACGATGTCGTAGATGTTGAAGCTCAACGTCTTGGTGAGGTGGTTGAACCCGTGCAGCCGCAGCCTTCTGAGCGTATCCGGCATCGCCATTCCCCCCCATTAGGACGCAAAGGCGCGCAAACTACCGGGCGCCCGGCGGGTCAGCAGTTCCAAATTTGCTGGCTGGACCGGTGCCCGTGGGAGCGGCGCCTCGCCG